>JBDTIR010000546.1:0-6885 GCA_039936275.1 Isosphaeraceae bacterium
CCTGGACGAGACCTTCGGGCTCGGCCCTTTGGAATTGCTCTTGAAAGATGATCAAATCGGCGACATCATGATTAACGGTCCAAAGCACGTCTTCATTGAAAAAGCGGGTAAGATCCAGCGCTCCGAGGTCGTCTTCCGAGACAACGAGCACCTGCTTCAGATTATCGACCGGATCGTCTCGCGCGTCGGTCGGCGAGTGGACGAGACCTCTCCGATGGTCGACGCTCGCCTGCCCAACGGGTCGCGGGTCAACGCGATTATCCCCCCTTTGGCGCTCGACGGCGCAGTCTTGACGATCCGGATGTTCGGCTCGAAACCCCTGGGGCAGGCCGATCTGCTCCGGTTCAAGGCGTTCACGCCAGAGATGCTCGTGCTTCTGGAAGCGGCGATGAAGGCGAGGTTGAACATCATCATCTCGGGCGGCACCGGCTCGGGCAAGACGACCCTCTTGAACACGCTCTCCAGCTTCATTCAGCCCGATCATCGCGTCATCACGATCGAGGACGCCGCCGAGCTTCAGCTTCAGCAAGAACACGTCGTCCGGCTCGAAACCAGGCCGCCCAACGTCGAGGGGCGCGGCCAGGTCACGGCGACCGACCTTGTGAAAAATGCCTTGCGCATGAGGCCGGACCGAATCATCATCGGCGAGTGTCGAGGGGCCGAGACGCTCGACATGATCCAGGCGATGAACACCGGCCACGAAGGCTCGATGACGACGGTCCACGCCAACACCCCCCGCGACGCACTCTCCAGGCTCGAAACGATGATCAGCATGGCCGGGCTCGAACTGCCCATCCGCGCCTTGCGGCAGCAGTTCGCCTCGGCGGTGGACGTCATCATCCAGGCCAGCCGACTGCAAGGAGGCCCACGCAAGGTAACAAGCATCTCCGAGGTGGTTGGCATGGAAGGTGATACAATCATTATGCAAGAGATCTTTAATTTCAAGCAATTAGGAGTTGATTCGGATGGCCGCGCCCACGGCGAATTCGTCGCCACAGGCATCCGGCCGACCTTCATGGAGCGGCTCGAATACGCCGGATTCGCCCTGCCCGCCGACCTGTTCCGACAGCGTGTTCTATTGAAAGATTAGCGAAGGCCAAAATGAATTGATCCGTGAATCGTTGAAATCGCAAAACAGAGGTGTTTTGAAGAGGGGATCATAGGTATGGACTCCACAAGTCTTTCGATCCTCGTCGGTGTGGCGGTGATCGCCCTGATTGGCGGGGTTGGCCTGGCCTTGGCCAAAGGGTCGGGGTCGGTGGCCGAGCAGCGACTTGATGAATTGTCTGGAAAAGGGAAGTCCAGGGCCGATCCCGCGGCCGGCTTGCTGATGAGGCCGCCGGCGGTCAATCTGGGCAAGTCGAAGGTTTGGGCGAACAAGCTGATCAGTGTTGAGGGGCTGAACCTCTTGTACGAACAGGCGGACGTCGGTCTACCGTTCTCACGCTTCCTGATGATCGCGGGCGCTTTGGCGGTCGGCTCGGCGTTGATCGGACTGGCCTTGAAAATCCCGATGCCGGCCGTGCCGGTGGTCGCGGCCTTGATGGGTTTGATGCCGTTTTGGTGGCTGACCAGGCGAAAGAAGAAGCGGATCAAGATGTTTGTATCGCAGATGTCCGATGCGCTCGAACTGGTCGGGCGGGCCTTGCGCGCCGGGCACGGTCTGGCGTCTGGCCTGTCGGTCGTCGCCGAGGAGATGCCGCCGCCGATCTCACAGGAATTCGGACGGATCTTCGAGGAGCAAAATCTGGGCATCCCCCTGGAAGCCGCCATGCGCGGCCTGGCCGAACGGGTCCCGGCCATGGACGTGCGATTCTTCGTCACCGCCGTCATCATTCAGCGCGCCACCGGCGGCGACCTGGCGGAGGTACTCGATAAGATCAGCCGACTTTTACGCGAACGGTTCCAGATCCTCGGCCAGGTGCAGGCCCTCACCGGCGAAGGGCGGCTCTCGGGCGTGGTCCTGCTGGCCATGCCGCCGGCACTTCTGGCGTTTACTTATATGACAAACCCCGGCTACGCAGGGATGTTGTTCACGACCCCGATCGGCACGAAGATGCTGGCCGTCGCGGGCGTGCTGCAAGTGGTGGGCGCCCTGGCAATCAGGAAAATCGTGGACATCAAGGTTTAATCATCATGAGCTGGGAGAACCTGGCCCCTTTGGCGGCGTTCCTGGCGATGGCCCTGGCCGTCTGGGGCGTCTTGTCGGCCGTCGCCGAGAAGCAAAGCCGCGCCTCGGATCGCCTGGACCGCCTGATCAAAGGAACGGCCGCGCGTCGAGGGGGGCCGTCCACCTTGATGCGACGGCAGGACCGGATTCAAGAATTGGTCAACCGGGCGGCTCCGGCGCTCTCGAAACCTTTGAAACCGAAGGACGCGGCCGAACTGAGTCAGTTGCGGCTCACGCTCTTGAACGCCGGCTATCGAAACGAGCAGGCCGTGCAAATTTACCTGGGAATCAAGTTTTCCGCTCTCCTGATCGGCCTGGCCGTCGCCGTTCCCCTGGCTTATGCGCGCTACGGACTCAGCCAGAAGGGAATCTCCTGCATGGTCATGGCGGGCGGCCTTGGCTTTTACCTTCCGGGAATTATTCTGGGGCGGATCAAGAAAAAACGCCAGGAGGGAATCTTCTTGGGCTTGCCTGATGCGCTTGACTTGATGGTCGTCTGCGTCGAGGCGGGTCTGGGGTTGGACGCCGCGATGCGCCGGGTGGCGCTCGAGCTGGTGAGCTCGTGCCCCGTCTTGTGCGAGGAACTGGCCATCGCCAACTTTCAGGTCCAGATGGGCCGACCGCGCAGGGAGGTCTTGCACGACCTGGGGCGTCGCACCGGCGTCAATGACGTCCGGTCGCTGGCCGCCGTCTTGATTCAGGCCGAGCGGTTCGGCTCAAGCATCGCCACGGCCCTGCGGGTCCAGTCAGACTCGATGCGGGTCAAGCGCAAGCAGATGGCCGAGGAACGCGCGGCGAAGTGCGCGGTGATGCTGCTCTTGCCGCTGATCATGTTCATCTTCCCCGGCATCTTCGTCGTCCTGGTCGGCCCCGCGGCCATTCAGATTTCTACCATGTTTAAGTGATGGTTTATACATCAAGGTGAGAAATCGGCCTGAAGTCAACGAGGCGTCCCGTGCCCAAACTCCATTCGACCATGCCCGATGATCCGCCGTCCCGCCGCCGCTCGTGGGTTCGAACCGTCTTGACCATCCTGCTGGGCCTGGCCCTGGCCCCGCTCGTTCGTGAAGGGGCCTTGCTCTGCAATGCCAACTGGCGAGGCATGAAGGGAGAAGCGACGTCGGTTCAAACCCCCGTCCTTGATGCACTCGGCGCGACCTGGAGCCAGACCTCCAAATCGATCCAGGCGACCGTCGGCGGGTTCTTCATAAACCGCCCTTGGCGTCCCGAGTACGTCATCGGCGTCTCGCTGGTCTGGGCGATCGGCGGAGGCTATCTACTCCGTTCAGCCTGGCACTGAAGTAGAACGTATTGAAATATTCCGTCCATTCCTTCTCCGTGTCACGTTCATTGAGATCTGGCGTTTTGCAATTCGCTCGGCGTCGGCGTTAACATAGGTAGAGTTGGCCCGGTGCGCACCCGATTTGCTCTGGCGCAGTTGGACTGCGGAGCCTCGGATCATGCCAGTGATCGAACCGGCCGGTCTCGCGGTGGCGGCGGTCTGACTCGTGATGGCGATGGCCAGGCGTTGGCGGCCTCAGCCCGGTTGGATCGATCGGACAGGGCGGGTCCTGGGGGCATGCTGGACCTTGGTGTTCCTGATGTCAACCTGGATGATGTACTGGTTCTTCGTCGTGGATTTCCGCGACGCGCCACCTGCCCTGCCGCTGAGCCAGATGGCGTCTCGGGCTCAAATGCGGGCGTCCCAGAAGGGGGTGAGGGAGCTTGACCTCAAGATGAACGAACTCCTGAAGGAGCTCAAACAGCAAACCGAATCGAGCAAGGACCGATGATCACTTCTGAACGAATGGATTCCACCGAAAAATTTGACTCTCGATGGGACCAAGTCGCGGCCCGGGTGCTCGGCAGACCCTTGACCGTGATGGTAGCGGCCTTGTGTTTGCTTCAGTTGGCGACCTGGGTTCCTCATTATTTGACCTGGCCCTGGTACAGCGATCACGACGTCTTCGCCAATGCCGCGAGGCAGTGGGATCGGGGGCGGTTGCCTTATCGGGACACGCTCGGCAATAACTTTCCGGGTGAGATCTATCTGTTTTTCGGGCTCGGCAAGGTGTTTGGCTGGGGTAAGACCTGGCCCTTGTTCGCGGTCGATGCGGCCTTGGTCGGGGCCTTGGGATTGATGCTGATCCTCTGGAGTCGTCGGCGGTTCGGCAAGGGGTTGCCGGGGCTCGCCGGGTTGGTCACATTCCTGGGGTATTATCTGGCGCTCGATAGTTCGCAGGTCGCCCAGCGAGACTGGCACGCGCCTGCGTTCATGGTGCTGGGCCTACTGGCGGCGCAGACCTGGCCGAACCGGGCGGGGCGAACCCTCGCGGCGATCGGGGCGGCCCTGGCGTTGAGCATTCGTCCGCAAAGCGTGCTCTTGTTGCCGGCCATGCTGATGGTGGTCGCGGAACCAGGCGGGCGGCCGGTCGATCGGGTCCGGAGGGTGTTGGAATGGGGCCTGTTGGTGGCTGCCTTGGTGGGCCTGACCATGTTGCCCTTGGTCTTTGCGGGCGTCTGGGCCGACTTCGTGAAGAGCGTCCGCCAGGCGGCCCCGGGGGGTTCGTATAGCCGTTGGGCCTTGTCGAGTTTCCGAGCGGAGATGCAACGGCAACTGTTGATGGCAAAGCTCTGGGCCGTCGTCGTGCCGGTCGTGCTGTTGTCGAGTCGGGCTGAGCCGAACGTCCGGTTCACGGTCCGGATCTGGCTGGTCGCCTTGGTGGGCGTCCTCTTGTACAAGCCGATCAGCCCCAGGCCGCACGCTTATCTTGACCACCCCTTGGCCCTGGTCTGGTCGGTAAATCTGGGCGTACTGGTTGGCCTTTTGGGAGACGTCCGGCTGGGCTCCTCGACGATGCGGTTGACCGCGATCGTGCTGGCCTTGGGCCTGCAAGCGACGGGCCGTCCACGGTTCTGCAACATGAATCGAAGCCTCACAGCCCCTGCCGTCTTTATTCAAGGACTCGAGCCCGAAGCGGCCCCTTTGGGCTACGTCCGCAACCTTGACGTCTCCAATTCGAAGCCGTACCCCTGGAAAGACTATCGGAGCATGCTGGAAGCGATCCGAGGGACGCCGCCAGGCACCCGCGTCGCCAACGCGCTCTCGGCCTACCCCGCCTTGAACGGTCTGACCGATCCACTTCCCGCGTTCCCGGCCGAATCGGTCGCCTGGCTCCGCCTGGTCCGTCCCGAAGACGAAGCACAGTTCGCCCGCGCCTTGGAAACCGACCACGACGCGGTCGTCGTCTGGGACCCGGGTTCGCCAGCGATCGGGGATGAATACCGATATAAGAAAATCAAGAACGTGATTGAGCGAGATTATGAGTGTGCGTCACGCTTCGGCTCGATTGAAATCTGGAAACGAAGGAGGTCTGCGAAAGACAAACATAAATAAACGTCTTTGTGCCACAAATTGTACTCAATCCGTGGCACCCGGCAGCCCGGTGGGGATCTGTGAGAAGTCTTCAAGAAAAGAGTGATTTCATGCCGATCGCCAGCGGAGATCGATGCGGCGGCGGTGCTGGCGGCGGTTGCCGCTGACGCAGCGCAGTTCCAGTTCGCCGCCGTCGGGTCCGGGGCGGAAGAGGCACCAGCCGAGCGGTTGTTTGGGTGAGAACCGATAGCCGACGGCGGGCAAGTTGATTGCGTGGAGGTCGCCAAGGCGTCGGGCGTTGAAGACGTGCGTATGACCGAAAACGACCGCCTTGGCCTGGCGACGTGGGCGAAGGACGTCGAGCAGGGCGTCGGTGTCGTGCAAGGCCGAGACCCATTGGGCGTTCAGGTTGTGATGGACGAAGACGACGGTCGGGGTCTCCGGGTGGGCGTCGAGCCGAGCGGCCAGCCAGGCCCTTTGCGCCTCGCCAAGCTGGCCGCCAACGGCCCTCGTGCCGTTCAAGGAGTCAAGCAGGAGCATGCGGATCCCGGGGCCCTCGACCTCGCCGACGCATTGGGTCAGTCCGGAGGGATCGGACTCGACAGGATCGCCCAGGGCTGCGCGGAAGTGGTCGCGGTCGTCGTGATTGCCCAGGGCCAGATGGAGGGGGATTCCCCCATGGCGGAGCGGTTCGACCGCATTGAGAAGGGTCCGGTAGTCGCTCGGCTGGCCGTCTCGGTAGGCCAGGTCGCCGTTGATGACCAAGCCTCGGGGCGGGTCGTCGGCTCCGAGGACGTCGTCAATCACCGCCCGCAGGTTGTCGGCCATAACCTGGCCATGCACCTTGACCTTGGGATCGGTCGCCAGGTGGACGTCCGACATCCAGGCGTACCAGCCGCCCGCGTTGCCTCGCGAACCAGGCTGCCGCGAACATCCACTCGCCAGGGCGGCCCCGCCGAGTGCCACGCCGGCCAGGAAGTCGCGACGGCTCAGGTGGACGGGATTGCCGGGTCGGTCGTGTTCCGGATCGGCCGTTGTAGGCGGAACCTGGCAGGGCATGGCGGGGGAACCTCCTGAATCTGTTCTGTCTGTTCCGAGGAATCCCGGCCTCCCAAAAGGGGGAATGATGGGCCCTCTCGTTTTGGAAGCCGGCGCGGACGATATCGACACGTCAAGGGCCGGTCAAGTCGATTTGATCGATTCCAAATGGCCAGCAACCCCCGCCGCTTCTGGCAAGGGCCGTGATATTCTGGATCGCCGAGCAGTCCTACCGGACTGCCAAAATGGCAGTTGAAACTATGAGAGGGGGAGGTCGAGCCGACGAGCCGCAGGGGCTCTG
>JBDTIR010000547.1:0-9755 GCA_039936275.1 Isosphaeraceae bacterium
TGATCGGCGCCAATGCCGTCGTCCATCACGACGTCCCAGCCCGAACCGCCGTCCGCTCGCTCGCCGTCGAATACGGCCCGTTACCCGGCTTCGCCGTCAGCGAGGGTCTTTAGCCAGTAGCCGCAACAACCATTGATCCAATGGACCAAGGTCACTATGCACCTTGAAGCCATAGTTTCCATGTTCTACAATTAACAAATGTGTCAATTTTAGGCCGTCGCTTTGGAACACGCCTCCTAGTTGACCTGATCAATTGGTTAATTATTTGCGATAAATTATCAAAATATTATCAAAAATACAATATATTTTCGTTGAAACCAAGGAACCAAAGAACCAAGGAATCAAGGAACCGCGTTTGCCATGAACCCCATCCGTCTGGCCTTGCTCTGCGATTACTTGGAAGAAGGCTGGCCAAGCATGGACTTGGTGGGGGAGATGGTTCTGACCCACCTTGAGGCCCGCCAAGGCGGGGACGGAATCATCCCGACCCGTGTTTGCCCCCCGTTCCGACGGCGGCTGCCGCTTGGTCGCGGACGCTCGTTGGCGGGCCCTGTCGACCGGCTGCTCAACCGGTTCCTCGATTATCCAAGGGTTGCCCGCCAACTTGCCAACGGGGGGCGATTTGACCTTTTCCACCTGGTCGATCATAGCTACGCCCAACTGGTCCACGACTTGCCGAAGGGCCGGGCGGTAGTCACCTGCCATGACCTTGACACGTTCCGATGCCTGCTGGACCCGGGCCGCGAACCCCGGCCTCGCTGGTTCCGGGCGATGACCAGGCGGATCCTCGACGGCCTTGGCAAGGCGGCGGCCGTGGCCTGTGACAGCGAGGCCACTCGTCAACACATCCTCAAGCACGCCTTGCTGCCGCCCGAGCGACTCCACGTCGTCTACCTGGCCGTCCATCCGGAATGCCGACCCGAGCCCGATCCCGAGTTCGACGCCGAGGCGGCGCGTCTGCTCGGGCCGTTCCAGCCCGACGGCCCGCCCGACTTGTTGCACGTCGGCTCGAACATCCCCCGCAAGCGGGTCGATGTGTTGCTCCGCGTCTTCGCGGGGGTCCGCCGGGCGGTTCCAGGGGCCCGTCTGATCAAGGTCGGAGGGGCGCTTACCCCTGAGCAAGCCGCCCTGGCCGATGAGTTGCGCGTGACCGACGCAGTCGTCACCTTACCGTTCTTTTCACCCCGAGACCCACGCGACCGAGCCACCTTGGCGGCGGTCTACCGCCGAGCGGCGTTGGTGCTTCAGCCCAGCGACGCCGAGGGGTTCGGCCTCCCCTTGGCCGAGGCCCTGGCCTGCGGCGCGCTGGTCCTGGCCAGTGGCATCCCGGTCCTCCGCGAAGTCGGCGGCGAGGCGGCGGTCTATCGCCCGGTTGGCGACGTCCCCGCCTGGACTGAGGCCGCGCTTGATTTACTCGACCAACGCCGCCGCAACGATCCCGCCCGACGCGCCCACGGCCTGGCCCGGGCCGACCGCTACCGCTGGACGACCCACGTCGATCAGCTCGCAATGATCTATCGGACCGTACTCGCTTGACTGCCAAATTAGGGTACCGCCCAGATTCCTGCGAAAATATACTGTAAGCCCCCCGTTCGTCCACCCTGACAATCCCGCAACTCGCTTAATCAGAGATGGTTACGTCGATGGTGGGGTGGCTAAAAGAACGAACGTCTTTTTAGTCACCATATGACTACGAAACGCGCTGACTTGCTTGACCCGTAGCCGTAAGAAACAACTCGAAACGAGGTTTTCTTAGCCGGTTGTCCCTTCGACCCGTTGACTTGTTCCAAAGCCTCAACTGGAGTTTGAGGAGCGGTTTGGACGTCTCGGTGGCCGAAATCGACAGGCGACACCTGATTTCTGAGCCGCATATTCGAGAAAACGATCTTTAGTGCAAGGAAAACCGCCCAGAAACCCTTAGCGTATATTTTCGCAGGAATCTGGGCGGTACCCTAAATTGGCAGTTGGGTTCCTCAGAAAATGGCGGAAGCGATGGCTGATTGGATAAACTGGCCTGGATGTGCCGGCGGTGGGCTTTCGTGATTGCACGCCATCATTCTCATCAGTCAAAGTGCCGCGTAGCGGCATGGTAGTTCGTTCGGCGTGGATGTTGTCATCTGCCAGGACGCCGTGCCGTTGTCCCGACGTGGCGGAGGGTTGAGGTCCAAATTGTCAAAGAACGAACCGCGGACGTCAAATAGGCGTCTCGATGGATGATCGTCGGATTCGCCCTGGATTTATCACCGGTGTTCGGGAAATGGAGGACCGATTCCGGGCGAGGCGTCGTTCTCGTTGATTTCCCGGATCACCCGGCACGGGTTGCCGGCGGCGAACACCCCGTCAGGGACGTCGCGAGTGACCACGCTGCCAGCGCCGATGACCGACTTCGAGCCGATCCGCACCCCTGGACAGAGGATGGCCCCGCCGCCAACCCAGACGTCGGAACCGATCTCGATCGGCTTGGCGAATTCTTGCATGCGGCGGAGTTCGGCGTTGAGCGGATGGGTGGCGGTGTAGATCTGGACCGCCGGGCCGAACAGGGTGAAATCGCCAATCCGCACCGGGCAGACGTCGAGTACGATACAGTTGAAGTTGAAGAAGACCCGCTCGCCGAGCAAGATATGGGCGCCATAGTCGCAAAAGAACGGGGGTTGCATCCAGACGGTTTCCCCACCTGTCCCAAACAGCGCGTGTGTGATCCGACGCCGCTCGGCCTGATCGGCCTCTCCGGTCGCGTTGAGGGACTGGCAGAGGTCGCGCGCCCGGTCCCTCAGGGCGCACAACTCGGGGTCGAACGGGTCGTATAACTCGCCGGCCAGCATCTTATCTCGTTCGCTTGCCATTGTTGTTATCTATGGGGTCACGCCTCGGAACGGAAAAAATTGCACGCCCAGGGCTGCCGTCTCCGAGGAGTGAGCTTGAAATCGCCCCCGGATGCGTTCTTCCTGAACACGACCGGAGGGGAGAGGCGTTGATCGGGTTGTCCTCGAGCCTGCGCGGGAATGCGAGGGGGCAGGGGGCCTCTGATCGCCGTGTCACCTCACAGTGAGAGGCTGGGTGGCGACGTCAGTCGGCACGGAGCCGCCCGCAGGGGTATTGATGACGCGGGGCGTGGGGGAAACGGCCAGGTGATCGACGACCCGCTCCACGCCCCGAGTGTCACGTGTCAGGGTCATCGCCTTCTCCTTGTGGGAGGCGTCCGGCACGAGTCCTCTCAGCACGGCCGTGCCATCCTCCTCGACCTGCACGATGATCCCCTGCGCTTCCAGCCGCTTGTCCTGGCAGAGGCGGGTCTCGATTTGCTGGCCCAACCCCAGGTTGCGGACCGAAAATGGCGTCTTTGCGGAGCAATCTCGGACCGAAGCCGCGGTGTAGCGGAACCCCTTGAGGACTGTGCGATACGTCCCTCGCATCGCGCCGAAAATGCCATCGGCCTCGCCGTAGCGATCGGGTCCACCCGTCGCCCAACCGGCCAGTATGAGGCCGGTGACCAGGCCGATCAGGGTGTACCTCGTCCTGATGAAAGGCCGGCTATGCCGATCAATGCCCCCTGTTGGCGATGAGGCTTGGCCTGCTCGATCCGTCGTATTCATCGCGTCGCCTCGATTAAATAGGGGCTTGGGTTACGTCGCTCATCAAGCCCCCCCAGCCCGCAACGATCAAGTGGAGGTGTGGAGGCCAATTGCCCGCCCGCGGGTGACATCCGACAGCCGGTATGAGTCGCAGTTTTCGATGGAACGAGAGTCTACCGACTCGTGGACCGTCGGCGTCTTGGGTTGACTCTCGGGGTCGCAATTTCGCGTCCGGCGAGACAATAGGCTGATACCGCATGTCCGTCAATGCGAAGCATCGTACCACCCAATTCAATGCGATCGGGAGCCGCGGCGGTCGGCTTCCACTCAGTTCCATGCTGGGCGGATGGGTAACGAGAGGGGTATAAGAGACTGCCGGTCGGGCCGAGGCAAAGACTGCGGAAGGCACCGAATTCGCTCCGTGGTATGATCGCCGGAGACCCCGGAAATTTTGGATTTACCCGCATCAAGGATGGAACATGAGCATCGCTCACATCAAGCCCGCAGCTATCGCGTTCCTCATCGCCGGGACGATCCCCCTTGGGATCGGCTGCGAGGCTCGAGGGCCCGCCGAACGGACCGGGGAGAAGATCGACCGGGGCATCCAGAACGTGAAAGATACCATCGATCCACCCGGACCCATTGAGAAGGCAGGCCGTGCCGTTGATAAGGTCTTTGACCGGTGAACAACATCGCCCCGCCGAACTTTTGAACCAGTTGCGATTGCTGGAACCCCTGAAATACGGCCGTTTTCAGAGTGCGGTAGCCCTGGACCCAATAGTTCTCTTTGTTAATTTTATATTGAACACTCTGTTGATTCGCCGGACTGGCTTAGCCGCCTCGACCGGTCAAGGACTCGACGAGCCGTTGCCAGCGTCCTTGGCGCTCCTGCTGGATGGCCGCGAGCCGATCGACCAGGTCGGCGTGGATCTGGTCAGGGTCGGCCACCTGGTTGGGCTTGGCCTTCGGTCGAGGGATCGGCGGGGGGTCGGCCGCGTTTCCGACCTGGAGTGGTTCGGCTGCCGTGGGCGTGGGCGTGGGCGAGGATTCGGCGGTGACCACCCGTAACGTGGGGCGGTCGTAGTTTGCCGAGGCCGGGCCGAGCAGCGCGGCCTGGATGGTCTGCTGCTCGCGCGTCAATTGGTGAAGCTGGTCCATTTCCTCGCGAATCAGGCCCATCTGGTCTTGATGCATGTCGGTGAACATGCGGAACATCATCAGCATGGTCTGCTGAAACTGTTCGGTCGTCCGCTGCTGCATCAGGCCGAGCTCTTGGATCAGGGGCTCAAGGCCCGTGGCGTCGCTCCTGGTCAGATCGACGAGGTCGCGGGCACGATCGTCGATGAGCACCGGGGCCGTCGACGTCGATGAGCGGCGGACGGGCAGGGTGTTCGAGGGTCCCAGATGGATCCGGAGCCGTTGCGAGCCAATGCGCAGTTCATCGCCGTCGTTCAGGCGAGCCAGGCGCACCGGTAGATCGTTGACGGCCGTTCCGCCCCTGCCCAGCAGGTCGACCAGCCAGATCCCCGACGAGGTCCGTACCAGGCTGGAGTGAATTCGCGAGATCCCCTGGCCGGCCAGGCGGACTCGGCACAAGGGGGACCGGCCCATCAAGACGAGGGCGCGGCTGATTCGCCAGGTCGACGGCTTGATCGCCGGGTCAGGGAACTCCAAGGTCCCCTCGACCAGGCCCGATTGTGGGTAGGCCCGGGATGTCGGCGGGACCGAGGCGAGGGCTTCCGAGTCGATCGCGAGGGCCTCGTCGCGGATTCGGGGCGCGATCCGATAGGGGCCGACGTCCACCGCCATGCCGGCGTCGATCCAGCTCATGGCTCTGGTCAGGCCGCCGTCCAGGCCGGGTTCCGCCCGACTGTCCAGATCGATGGAGAATACGCGGCCATTGATTACCTGAAGATAGATCTGCCGTCGCCCAACCTTCGGATGATCCAGGACCAGGTCGGCGGCCGGGTCGCGGCCGATCACCACGAACGGCTGACTGATCAGGTGGCCCTGGGCGCCGGCCACTCCCAGGTCCTCCAGGTCGAGTTGAAGCGGCCGGTTCAACCCGCATTCAGCAGCGAACTGGTCACTGGTCGGTTCGGTCACGCCCGAGGGTCCTCGCGGTTCGAATCAACAAAGGAAGGGTCCGGCCCACCGCGACATTGACGATCCAAGGCGGGCCACGGATTCATTGCCTTCCTTTATTCTCAACGAGTTTGGCCCTCACGTCCACCGCTCCGTTGGACCGCGACCGGAGGATTGCCGGGTTCGCCGGTTGCGCACCGGGGCGGCCCGGATCGGAAAGAACAGACCTTTGGTCGGTCAACGGTCGCCGGCCGTTGCCTTGAGGGTCCGGCGCAAACCCTCCTCGAAGTCGATCAAGGGTTGATATCCCAAGGCGGCCTGGATGCGGTTGAGGCTTGCCTGCGAGTCGCTGACGTCCCCGGCCCGAGGGGGCTGGAAGTCGGGTTCGAGGTTCGTCCCCAGAAACGCGTTGATCGCGTCAACCAGGTCAAGCAGGCGGATCCTCCGGCCCGTGCCGACGTTGAAGACCGCGCCGTCCAGGGGGCGTTCGGCGCGCATGGCTCGCAGATTGGCCGCGACCACGTTGTCCACGTAGGTGAAATCGCGGGTTTGCAGCCCCTTGCCGTAGATGCAAGGCCGCCGCCCGGCGGCCATCTCGGAGGCGAACCGCGAGATCACGCCGCTATACGGACTGGACGGGTCTTGTCGAGGGCCGAACACGTTGAAGTAACGAAGGCTGACGCCGTCGAGGCCCATCGTCCGGGCGTAAACTCGCACATAATGTTCGCCGGCCAGCTTGCCGGCGGCGTAAGGGCTCAGGGGGTCGGGGCGCATCTCCTCGTGCTTGGGCAGCTCCTTGGTCTCGCCATAGGCGCTGCTGCTGGCCGCAAACATGACCCGACGGACTCCCGCCATCCGCGACGCCTCCAGGACGTTGAGCGTGGCGGTCGGGCCGCTGGCGTGCGACTGGATCGGCTTGCGCACCGATCGGGGCACGCTGGGGATGGCGGCCTGGTGGAACACATACGCCGCGCCTTCGACGGCTCGGCGACAGACCTCGAAATCCGCCAGGTCCCCGTTGAGGAACTCCGGGGCGTCGCCCAGGTGGGCCAGGTTCTCGCGATGACCCGTCGACAGGTTGTCGACGATCCGCGCGCGGTATCCCTCGTTCAAGAGCGCTTCGACCAGGTGCGAGCCGATGAACCCCGCCCCTCCCGTGACGACCACCAATTCCGCGTGATCCGTTGGCATTGTGTCTTGCCACCCCCAAAACAAAAGATTGGCCCGCCGTGAGACGTTCACGGAACCGGCGGGTCGTTCCGCGGCTCAGTCGGGAACCCCCGTCCCCCTTTGGGGGCCTTTGGGGATTCTTACGCATTTTGTTGCTCCGAGTAGTCCCAATGTTGACGGAACCCGTCGGGAAGTGGGCCGGGATCGAGCCCGAACCGCTCGGCCAGGACGCGGGCGATCCGTTCCGAGGCCCGGCCGTCGCCGTACGGGTTCACGGCCCTCGCGAACCCCTCGGCAGCCTCGGGGCGGTCGCAGAAGTCCTCGACCGCCCTGACGATCGCCTCGCGGCGAGGGCCGATCAGCCTCACCGTTCCCGAGGCCAGGGCTTCGGGCCGCTCGGTTTCGTCGCGCAAGACCAGGACCGGCTTGCCCAGGGCCGGGGCCTCTTCCTGGACCCCCCCCGAGTCGGTCAAGATCAGGAACGCGCGTTGCATCAAGGCCACGAACTCCCGATAGCCGACCGGGTCGATCAGGTGGATTCGGTCAAGGCCGCCGAGCAGGTCGGCGACGGTCTCGCGGACCCCGGGGTTGGGATGCACCGGGTAGACGACGCTCAACTCGGGCCGGCGGTCGATCAGGTCGCGCAGCCCTTGGCAAATCGCCACTAAGGGCGCGCCAAGGTTCTCGCGACGATGGGCCGTCACGAGTAAGAACCGGTCGGTCGCCGGCGTCAAAGGGAGGGCGAGGTTCGCGCGGGCGGTCATGACCAGGGCGTCGATGACGGTGTTGCCCGTGACGTGGATCGTTGACGGATCAATCCCCTCGCTCAGGAGGTTGCGCCGGCTTGAGGCGGTGGGGGCGAAGTGCAGGGCGGCCAGGTGCCCGGCCAGGACCCGGTTTTTCTCCTCGGGGAAGGGTTCATAGGGCCGCCCTGTGCGTAGGCCCGCTTCCACGTGGCCGAACGGGACCCGGTTGTAATAGCAGGCCAGGGCGGTGCAAAGAACCGTGGTCGTATCGCCCTGGCCCAGGACCAGGTCCGGCCGCTGGCGCTCGAAGACCGCAGCTAAGGCGACCAAGGCGCGGGCCGTCAGGTCGGTCAGAGTTTGATCGGGACGCATCAAGGCCAGGTCCAGGTCGGCGACGATGCCGAAGTCGTCCAGCGCTCGGGCAAGCAACCCGCGGTGCTGGCCGGCCGCCAGCACGCGGACGTCGATCCCGGGGACCTTTTGGCGAAGCCCGAGGACGACCGGGGCCATCTTGATTGCCTCGGGCCGCGTGCCTATCACGCAGACCACCTTGGGTTTCAATGAGTCGTGTCCTGTTCCGCGAACGGGCCGTCGTTAAAGCCCCCGAACCAACGGCCTTAGCCCGGGTCCAAAACCGTGGTTCACCGGCGATTGAGGGTCTGATAATGGTCGTTATGTTTAATATTGTAATATTTTCAAGAAAACCAAGGTCGGAGTGGGACGACGATCTCGTCGAGAGCGAGCCCCTTATCGGCTGGCGAGCTCGCCGACCAGTTGATTATAGGTCGCCCGTTCGAGCGGGTGAACGGATGACGCCGAGAGGCCGAGATCCTTGGCGCGCTTGAGTGACTCGGTCGCGTCGCCGCGCCGGCCAGACTGCGCGTAGGCGCGGGCCAGATGGAAGTACATTTCCGGCTTCGGGCTGACGGCCAGGGCGTTTTCGAGGTCGCGGATGGCCAGGTCGGTCTGACCGGCGGCCAGGTGGGCGACGGCGCGAGTGTCGAGCAGGTCGGGGACCTCGCCGTCGAGCTGGATTGCGCGGTTGGCCAAGGCGACGGCCTCGGCCCCTCGGGAGCCCCGCAAGGAGAGCATCCAGGCGAGGTTGTTCAGCGAGCTGCCGCGGGTCTTGTCGAGTTCGTAGACCTTGCGGAAGATGGCCTCGGCCTCGTCGTACTGACCCAGGAGGGTCTGGACGTTGGCCAGGTCGAACTGCAAGGAGAGGACGTCGGGTTGCGCGTGCGCGGCGGCGGCGATCTTGTCGAGGACGCGGCGCTGATTGGCGTGGTCGCCGGCGTCGGCTCGGTAGAGGATCGCCACACTACTGGTCGCGACCCGGGCGGGGTTCGTGGTCTTCCAGAGTTTTTCGCAGAGGTCCAGGGCCTCGGTGGTCTTACCGCGTCGCCCGAGGTATTCGGCCAGGGCCAGGACCTGGCCGTCCTGACCGGATTGCGCGGCGGCCCGGAAGTCAGCTTCGGCGGCGTCAAGCTGCCCAAGCTCCTCGAGGGCCCGGGCGATGACCACGGGCGCGATATTTGTCTCGCGGAGCGAACGGATCAGGGCCACAGCCTCCTCGGATCGTCTTTGGGCGTTTCGCACCTGCGCCTCAATGACGATCGTCGCCGTCTGACCGGGGGCCAGGGCCTTGAACTGGTCGAGATAGACCTGAGCCTCGCCGGCGAGCTGATGGCGAACCAACGCGGTGATGTAGTAGGCCAAGTAGATCGGGTTGTTGCCCCGCTGGTCAAGGAGTTTGCGGGCCTGCTCACGTGCCTTGGGCCAATCGCCCGCCGCCTCGAAAAGCTGGGCCAGCAGGAACAGGTCGTCGGTGATCGCCTGCCGGCGCTCGATCAGTCCTTGAAGGATCGCGATGGCCTCGGTTCGCTTGGCGGTGCTGGGCTGGGTCGCCAGGATCTTGGCCTTGGCGCGCAGGTCCTCGGGCGCGGCCTCGCGAGGGTCGCCCCCCTGCCCGGCCTGATCGAGGACTTCCAGGGCCTTCAACGCCCCTTGGTGGCCGCCGCCCATGGCCAGGAGCTGGGCCAGCGATCGCCGGGCCCAGTCGGCGTCGTCCGAGTCGCCGCCAAGCCTGATGATGTCGTTCATCAGTGATTGGGCCTTGGCCGGTTCGTTGGATTGGAGTTGGAAGACGGCGACGGCGCGCAGGGTGGGGACGTCCTTGGGGGCC
>JBDTIR010000548.1:0-7503 GCA_039936275.1 Isosphaeraceae bacterium
CGCGAACCGCATCCAGATGATTGACGCCCGGAATGCTCGGCATGGGTGTTACCCGACTACCTCGACCTCGCGGAAGTGGACCCCGTCGATCGGCTCGGCGATCGCCGCCAGGTATTCACGGATCGCGCCCGCGATGTTGGCCAGAGCGTTCTCCTCGGTCACGCCCTGTGAGCAGCAACCCGGCAGACCGGGCACCCAGACGTCGAACCCTTCTTCGGATTGATGGAGGCAGACCTTGTATTTCATGACGACCTCACGATTTCAAGTGTACTCGTCTTGGCCCTGGTGATTGGTCCGCGAAGCGTGGTCCGGCAGGCAGTCGCGGGGCAAGACCCGTTCACTCTAACATGATCAAGGCTCAAAGTCGCCCGTCATTCTTTGACCAAGGGGAATGACGGGCGGCACGCTCACGCGCACCAGGTGGTCGGCGACGTCGTCGGCCTTGCGGTAGAGCTTGTGGGTGACGACCGCTTCGGTGGCGATCCGACGCCGCTCGGCCAGCCAGCGGAGCAGGTCCGCACCCGCCTCGGGCTCGACCGTCATGATCGGGGCCTCGACCGCCGAGGCGTCCTGGAACGTGCCATGCGGCACCGGCACAAGCTGGCCAAGGCTCTCGCCAGTGGCGAACCAGACCGTCCCCGGTTCGACGAGTTTCCAGTTCAAGGTGAACGTATAATTCAGCCACCAGGTTTCCACGACCCCTTCCAGCGGGACGCAATTCGGTTTCCAGCGGTTGCCCGGCCCCTTGACGTAGAGGTTCCAGCCGCTTGGGGTGCGGAACAGCCAAGGGGGTGAAAACGTGACGATCCCCCGGCCAAACTGGCTCTTGATCGCGACGGCATACGCCGGATCAACCTCAACCCGCAGCCCAAGGGGGTCGGGCGAGCCGTCCCAGGTGACGCGAACGTCGGTCGGGCAAAGGACCTGCCAGCCCCACTGGTTGGCCACGACCATGGGCAGACATTGATAGGCGTGCGGATGTTCATTCATCCAGGCCCTGCGGACGGGCGAAGGGCGGAGCCCCCACCCCTGGCCCCAGCCATGATCAAGCAGTCGCAAGGCCCGCAAGGCCACCGGGGGAAGCGGCCCGCCACGGTCCTCATCCCGCTCCGCGAGTCGGCGTTCCAACTCGGCGATCCGCGCTTCCAGGGCTCGGCAACGCGGGCAAGGTTCGGCATGGTCTGGCGGATTGTTCATGATAACGACCAGCCTACCACGACCCCCACCCTTGGTTGTAGGGCGACCATCCACCATTCAAAAGACGGGATGCGTCGTCGTCCTCGCTCCGCGGCCTTGGCTTGGCGACGGTCCCGAGATGGGTTAGCGTCTTCTTGAAAGGCGCGGCGATTGGATCGTGCGGATTGACGTGGAACCAAACAGGAAGCGAGCCCCCCAAGATGGCCCAGACCGCGCCCGAACCGATCATCATCCCCTGGGGCCGTGACGGAACCTTACCCCTGGCCTTGCCCGCAGGCTGGCCAGTCGAGGTCTGCTGGCCCGACCTGAACGGGACGCTTGAAAATTACCCAAACGCCCTGGAGCACGCCCTCGATACGCCGAGAGGAGACGAGCGACTCGAACAGGGCATCGGGCCCGGGACGACCGTGGCGATCGTGGTGGACGACCCGTCGCGCTGGACTCCTGTGCGCGAGGCGTTGCCCATTCTTGTGAGGCGGATTCTGGACGCTGGTGTACGCTCCGCAGACGTTTCGATCAGCGTAGGCGTTGGTCGGCATCACGCTGTGGACGCTCAGGCGATGCGTAAGAGGGTCGGCGACGCGATCGTGGACGCTTACCCCTGCTTTAGCCCACCGGTGGACGACCTCTCACAGTACGTGGACCTGGGTACGACGCCGGAAGGCGTGCCGGTGCGGGTCTTCCGGCCGGTGGCCGAGGCGGATTTGCGGGTCCTGGTCGGGTCGGTCCTGCCCCACCTCCAGGCCGGATTCGGTGGCGGCTACAAGCTGATCTTTCCGGGGACCAGCCACCGATCGACCCTGGGCGCTCTGCACCGCCAAGGGCTGGATGGAGACACGAACCGCTTGCTTGGCGGCGACGTTCGCGAGAACCCGATGCGGCGGGCGATCCAGTCGGCGTCGGCCTTGCTCAAAGGGCGCTGCGTCTCGGTCAGTCACCTGCTCGGTGAGCCTGGTCAGGTGCTTCGGGTTGAGACCGGCTCGGTGGACGCGGTTCAGGAAACGCTCTCGGACGAGGCCCGGGCCCGGCTCCGCGCCCCTTTGGGCGAGTCGGCTGATGTGGTCGTGGCCAGCAACGACCCCTGGCCGGGCGACCCGATGCAGAGCTTCAAGGTGCTTTTGAACCACCGAGCGGCGGGACACCCGGGCGGCGTGCTCGTCGGCCTCTTCTGGACCGATCCGGCTGAGCTGGATCGGTCGTTTCCCTTGTCCGCCCTGCGCCTGATCGCCGGGTCGGGGGCCGTGGGCGGCTGGGTGACGAGCCGAGGGCTCAGGCTGGCCGACCGCGCCGCGACGGCCGTCGGCAGTCCGAGCCGGTTCATGGTCCGCTGGGCCCGCGAACTGGTCGTGGACCGCACGGTTTTGGTCTACTCCCCGATCCTCCGCGCCCGTCTTGGCCCTCGGCTCGGCCCGATCCGTCTGTTCGACGACCTACCCAGCCTCTGGCAAGCCGCCGCCGAAGCCAGCGGCCAATCCCGCCCCACGGTCCGCGTATTCCCGAGAGGCGGCCTTACCTACTGTTCATCGGGCGCGTGAGCAATCGGCCCTTCTTGGAGGACGTGTGCCGCATGCCGGATTTCAAAATACCTCAATCGCCGTGTCTCTGTCTCAGCCTCGGAGAGAGCCGCAGGATGAGCTGGGCGCGTTCGAACTCGGCGAGCCACTCGGCGGTCACCAGAGCAGTGACGTCGTCGTCGGGGGGAACGATCCCGGTCGGGCACGACGGGCCGAGTTGCTCGGCGGCGAGTTGCCGGTAGCGGGTCAGGGTTCGGTCGCCGTATCGGCCGACTTCCTGGAGGTCTTCACTCAGGAAGACGACGATTGGAACACGATGGCCGCCGTTGATTGCCAGGGCGTCACGCAATTCGGGGCGTGCGTCGCGATCGATCAGGCGGTAATCGAGCGCCGGGGCTGCCCGGGCGAAGTGGTCGAAGATCGGGCACTGGTTCACACAGTCGCCGCACCAGGCCCCGCTCAGGCAGAGCACCGGCATCCGCCGGTTGAACCCGGCGAGCAAGGCCGATTGGTCGGCGGTCAGGTGAACGTGTCCATGCATCGCGTCCCAGCGAGTGTGCTGTTCGGCGGTCGCGTGGCGGTCGAGGTAGGCGGAATACGGCAGGGCTTCTTGGAAGATCACCGACCAGTCCATGAGCAAATAGATCCCGTCTTGGAGTTCGAGGATGAGGGCTGAACCGGGTGAACCTTTGGGGGGCGCTTGCTCGTTCTGACCTTCGATTCAGACCTGGGCCGGCTCTTCAACGGGAATCAGCCCGCGCCATTCGATGGCGTAGTGGTTCAGTCTGGCGAATTGCTCGATCTCGGCGCGGGTCTGGGGAATCTCGAGTCCGCTGATCTCTCGGTAGAAACCGCTCCCGGATCGCTTCCAGCCCACTTCCGAACCGAACCAGCGTCCTTCGGCGTAATAAACGATCAAACTCTTCATCGCGTCGCTCCGGCCTTTGCCGACCAAAGGGTTGTCGATCCCTTTTTATCCATAATAATGATACCATCTCCTCTGGTTCAGATCCAGCCCAAGGCGGTCAGGGCCGCCAGGTGTTTGCACAGGGCCTGGCCGTCGATCCCTTGAATCTGGTAGACCCATTCGGCGCAGTCGCACTGGGTCGAGTGGTCGCCGAGCCTGCATGCGTAGTAAGGACCGTTCTCGCTAGGCGGTAAGCGGGTCAATCGCCACTGGACCGGGGCCAGCGGGGTGCCGCTCACCCGTTCGACACGGTAGGTCTTGCCGCCGATCGGAATCAAGGTGGCGAGTGGGCCGCCGGGTGCATCGTCGCCCAGGGTCAGGATCGTCGCGGGGGCTTCGGCCAGGGCTGCCTCCAACGCCCCGCTCCCGTACTCGGCTCGCAGGCGATCCCAGGCTCGGCGCGCTTCGGCCAGGGCGTTACGGAAGTGCCAGGACGTCGGATGGAACGGCCCGAGCCGGTGCTCCGACGCCTCCAGGTCCGCCGTCGCCACGTCGAGGATCATCCGCCCTCTTTGCGCCAGTTCGACCGACTTCCAGGCAAGGTCGGTCGGACGAGGTTGACGGGTTGGGGGTATGGAACGTCTGGATGTTGGCATCGTCAAACACCGTGTCCAGAAGAGGTTTAACGGATCGACGAGCCGTCCGCCAACGGTCTTAAGTGGACGTAGTGCGCCTCAACACAGGGCTCTCTTGATTCAACCTGGAACTCCGAGACCTGATAAACCCGACCGCCGTATTCGAGCCGTTCACCCCAAGGGCGGCGAAGGTCCGTCGTGGACGCCAAGGCCACCAGGCGAACCTCCCGGATCGAAGGCCCTCGAGTTTGACGCACCAACCGTTGTCGATCCGACCGACAGATGCGGATTGTGGATGCCATCACCAAGTGCTCCTCCCCGCCTGGTCCTCTTTGGTTTTTGCGTTCACGAGTGTACTGAACGCCAGACCAGAGGACAAGACGGTAGATCGGCTTGATGGGATTTTGTGGATTGCTGTGATAATGCGGGGCGTGCGGATCTCGATCCGGCGGGGCGTTCGTTGCTCCGCGCCAGCGATCGATTGGGTCGTGGAAACGTGGGCCGACGTCAACCCACGTTGTCGGACAGATTCAGAGCCTGCTGGATCGAGTGTTGCATCTGGTTGAGCTCGTCACCAACATAACGCCCCTGGGGCCATGGCCAGTGGACCGGATCGCCCTGGAAGCGGGGGATGACGTGCCAGTGGATGTGGTCGATCGTCTGGCCGGCGACTTCGCCAATGTTGAGCACGATGTTCAGTCCAGTGGCCCCGGTCGCCTGTTTGACCGCCCTGGCCAGTCGAGGCAAGAGCGAGGCGGTGTGCGCGGCCAAGGGGTCGGGCAGGTCCAGCAAGTTGGCGTGGTGATCGCGAGGAACGACCAGGACATGCCCATGATTGAGCGGATTGATATCAAGGAAGGCCAGCGCCTGGTCGGTTTCCATGACCTTGGCTGCGGGGATCTCGCCATGAACGATCTTGCAGAAGAGGCAATCCGGATCGCGAGTCACGGCGCGCACCTCCGAGTTAAGAAATCATTCAACGCGAAAGGGCCATGGAAGACGCGGACAAGGGAAGGAACGAGTCACGAATCCAAGAAATGCTTGGAATTCCCGATGGTTCCTTGTCTCCCTTCTCTGATTCTCACATGGCCCCGCTCGGTGAGTTCTTCGAACGAAACTTACTTGGTCGCGGGCACGACGGCCGGGCGGACGGGCGACTTGCTGATCTGCTCGTCCTCACCCAAAAGGGCGATGACGGCCATTGCGGAGGCATCCCCTTGGCGGACCTTGGCGAGTTTGTAAATCCTGGTGTAGCCGCCAGGTCGATTGGCGTAGCGGGGGCCGATCTCGTGGAAAAGCTTGTAGCAGACGTCCTTCTTGGTCAGGACGGCCAGGCAGCGGCGGAAATTGTTCAGGTTAAACCCGCCTCGGGCCAGCGTAATCAGCTTTTCAGTGTAGGGCTGGATCTCCTTGGCCTTGGCCAGGGTCGTCGTGATCTTGCCGTGCTCCAAAAGCGCGGTGGCCAGGTTGCGAAGCAGCATCTTGCGGTGCGACGGCGTCCGCTTGAATTTTCGGCCGGCATTACGGTGACGCATCGATCAACTCTCAATGGAAATAGTGGGCGGTGGGCAAGAGGAGAGCGGGCAGTGCAGAGGACCATCAGCAGACCTTTGGCGTTTCCCAAACGAACGTGCCGATTGCCCAACTGCCCAACTGCCCACGTCCGAACGATCAGACCCCCGCGCGGGCGGGTAGGTGCATTCCGAGGTCGAGGCCGATCTCGTGGAGCTTGGCCCGGACCTCCTTGAGCGTGGTCTCGCCGAAGTTGCGGACCTGCAGGAGCTGGTCCTCGTTGCGGCTGACCAGGTCGCGGACGGAGGTGATCCCCTCGCTCTCCAGGCAGTTGGTGGCGCGAACCGAGAGTTCCAGTTCCGCCAGACTCATGTTGAGCTTGCGCTCGAGCTCGGCGTCGACGTGGTGCTCGCGGAAGCCGTCGCCGGCCGAGCCGTCGGTGGGCAGGCCGGGTCCTGGCTCGTAATACTGGACGAACGGATTGAGGTGTTTACGAAGGATCTTGGCGGCTTCGACCAGGGCCATTTCCGGGCCCAGGACGCCGGTTGTCCAGATCTTCAGGACGAGCTTGTCGTAGTTGGTGCGCTGGCCGACGCGAGTGGCGTCGACGCGATACTCGACGCGGTGGACCGGGCTGTAGATTGCGTCGATCGGAATCGCGCTGACCTCAAGGTCCTCGGTGTGCCCTTCGGCCGCGGGACGGTAGCCACGGCCGTTCTCCACGGTCATCTCGACGGCGAAGGGCACGTCGTCGGTGAGGGTGCAGAGGATGTGGTCGGGATTGATGATCTCGACCGACTCGTCGTGGAGGATGTCGGCCGCCGTGACCACGCCGCGACGATCGCGCTCGATCCGGATCGTGCGCGATTGCTCAGAGTGGTTCTTGACGACCAGGAGCTTGAGGTTCAAAACCAGGTCGGTGATGTCCTCAACCATGCCGGGGATCGTCGAGAACTCGTGCTGAATCCCCTGGATCTTGATCTTGGTGACGGCGCTCCCCTCCAGGCTCGACAGGAGGATCCGGCGCAGACTGTTGCCAACGGTGTGTCCGAAGCCGCGTTCAAACGGCTCGACGTGAAACTCGCCGAAACTGTCGGTCAGGGTCTCTCGAACACAGATGACCCGGCTGGGCAGTTCCAGGCCACGCCAACGGATGCGCATCGTATATGGGTCCTTGGGTCGCGTGTCCCGTGGTCAAACGGCCCTTTTGAATCTTTTCGGAATCAAGCCTGGACTCTGGTCGGCGGTGGGTTGGTCGCCGGATCGGGAGACGGCTGACTTCAAAAAAGAGACGCAAAAGGGACCGCTGACTCGTGACGGATTAGCGGCTGAGCAATTCGACGATCAGTTGTGGCGTGACTGGCAGAGAGATGTCCTGCGGCGCTGGCAAGCGAGAGACGCGGGCCTCGGGCGGGTCGGTGCTGATCCGATCGAGCCAATCAGGGACCGGCGGCATCCCCTCGTGCTGAAGGTTCTCGGCGGCCAGCCGCAACGAATGCTCACGGTTCTTGATCTTGAGCACGTCGCCAGGCCTGACCAGATAGCTGGGGATGTCCAGCTTGTGGCCGTTGACCGTGAGGTGGCCGTGGCGGATCAACTGGCGACCTTGAGCGCGACTGGTCGCGAACCCGAGCCTGGTGACGACGTTGTCCAGCCGACGCTCCAGAATGGTCATCAGGACGTCGCCGGTGTTGCCCGGTCGTCGGCTGGCCAGCTCGAAGTATTTGCGGAACTGGCG
>JBDTIR010000549.1:0-14999 GCA_039936275.1 Isosphaeraceae bacterium
AGCTTTGTCAATGTTGGTGGTTTATGCGATCGTTTCCGGTGGCGTTTTCCTGGCGGCCTGGGTGGTCCGAAGCACGTTGCGAAGGATGAAGTTTGAGGCGTTTGATCGCCATCTTGGCATGGTTCTCGGTGGCCTGGAGGGTTCCTTGATCGGCGTGGTTGGCACCCTGTTCGTGGTCAGCCTGGCCCCGCAAACCCGGGCTCCGATCTTTGACAGCCCCACCGGCAGAGTGGTCGGCCACCTCATGAACGCCGTCGGGCCGGTCCTGCCGACCGAGGTCCGCCAGGCGATCGCTCCGTCCTGGGACCATGAGGCCGAGGCGGTCGCCACCCGCCCCGAGAGCCGGGATCAGGGCCAAGGGCTCGGACCAGCCGAATGGAAAAAACGGTGGAAAGATCAGCCGACCGCCCCGAATCCAGACGACGCGACCGTGCCGAAAATGGCGCAATCGACCCGGAATGACGCTCAAGCCGATCTCGATACGTCCGATGACCTGGCCGCCAAGGTCCGGGGTCGAGTCGGTCGAGCGGCCGGCGACTTCTTGAACCGGGAACTCAAGGCCAACGGTCTGGGCCAGGTCGACGCCGACGGCCAGGTCCGTGACCGGGTCGGCCGCGCGGCCGGTGACGTTCTGGAGCGGAAGCTCACAGGAGCCAGCACCGACCAGGGGAACGCCGACGTCGTCGGCGACCTGACCAGCGAGATCCGCGGTCAGATCGGCCGCACGGCCAGCGGCTCGATCGACCAGAAGCTCAAGGCCAACGGTCTGGGCCAGGTCGATCCCGACGGCCAGGTCCGCGACCGGGTCGGTCGCATGGCCGGCGACTTCCTGGAGCGGAAGCTCACCGACAGCAATGTGGACCAGACGGGCGGCGAAGCCGCAGGCGACCTGACCAGCGAGATCCGCGGTCAGATCGGGCGCGCGGCGGGCGGCGTACTCGAACAGAGAATCAAAGGCAGCGACCTGGGCCAGGTTGACGCCAACGGCCAGATCCGCGCCAGGGTCGGTCGCGCGGCCGCCGGGGCGCTGGAGCGTGGGATCAAGAAAGGGAACGTTCCCGACCTGAACGCCCTTTATCAAGACGGACGAACACGACTCTATCAAGAAGGGCGCACACGACTCGGCCAGGCGGCGGCCGAGGTGCTCGAGCAGGAATTGCAGAAAGTGGGCAATGCTGATGGCCAAGATCGAAACCCTGGTCGTTGATGATCGCGAGATCAATCTGACTCAGGTCCTGAAGCTGGTCAACTGGGCCGAGAACGGCGGTCAGGCCAAGGCCCTGATCGCCGACGGCCGGGTCCGCGTCAACGGCGAGGTCGAGACCCGCAAGCGCCGGCAGATGGCCATCGGCGACCTTGTTCAGTGCGACGATGGGCCAACTCTCGTCCTGGCCCGCGCTCCGGAGGCTTCATGAAACGCATCGGGATCCTCACCGCCGGGGGCGACACCCCCGCGCTCAACGCGACGATTCTTGGCGCCGTTCAGCGGGCCAATCAGCTTCGGATCGAGGTCTACGGCATCATCAAGGGGTTCAGCGGCCTGCTCAACCCCTTGGTGCCGCACGTCCCGCTCAACCCCTTGTTTCAGGCCATCCCCGAGCTCGACGCGACCAAGGGGGGGACGGTCCTGGGTGCCTCGCGCGACTACATCAGCGGCGACGACGTCGAGACGATCAACCACGTCGCCGAGCGGCTCCATCGGCTCAAGATCGAGGGCCTGATCTGCGTCGGCGGCGACGGCACGCTCAACGGCATGCAGGCGATCAGCGACCACTTGCCCACGGTGCTCGCGCCCAAGACGATCGACAACGACCTCGGCCTGAACTACCCCGACGAGCAGAACGAGTGGGTCCGCGAGCCTGCCGAGACCGCCAAGGGGTACGTCTACCGCAAGCGTCCGGGCCGCGATTTCGCCCTGGACGAGATGGTCAACTACGCCACTCCCGGGTTCGCCACGGCCGTTTTCGTCAGCTCGTTGAGCGTCCAGCGGATCCGGACGACCGCCGAAAGTCACCGGCGGGTGGCCATCATTGAGGTCATGGGCCGAGACTCCGGCATGATCGCCCTGGGGACCGCCTACGGTCAGCCCGACATGATCCTCGTGCCCGAAGTCCCGGTCAACCCCGACGCCGTGGTCGAGCGAACCATGGCCATCCTTGAGGTCCAAAAGCACGCCGTGCTTTGCGTCTCCGAAGGGATCGTCGATGCCGAAGGCCGCGCCCTGGGCTCATTGGTGGCGAGCAAAGACCCCGCCGGCAACCTTCAGTACACCGGCGCGGCCGAGTCGGTCAAGCGGCTCTTGGTCGAGCGGATCGGCAACGAGTTCTTCACCCGCAAACGCCGCAACGAGAGCGCCGACGCGGCGATCTTCGTCCGCAAGATCGGCCACACCCAGCGCGGCGGTCGCCCGGTCCTGTTCGACCGCTTCCATGCCTCGCAACTCGGCGGCAAGGCGGTGGACCTGCTGGCGCAAGGGGTCCAGAACGCCGTGGCCACGCTCCAGTATCGCGACGGCGGCTTCGTGCTCGACAGCGTGCCCGCCAACCGGCTCCGCGACCGCTGGAGCACGATCCACGCACGCCCTTTGGCGACGACCTTCTACGACGCCGCCAGGTTCCAGCCCTCCGCCAAGGGGATCGACTACCTCCGCGCCATCTTCACCCACGCCCTCGGCGCCGACGACGTCGAGGAGATCCGCGGCCTCTTCGCCACCGGCAACCTGACCCACCCCTACTCCTCCGTGAACGTCGATATCAACAAGCGCATCCGTCGTATCAGTCCTGACATGTAAACAGATTATCAGATCCATAAAATCCATGAATCACACCGAGGTCTCCCCATGTTCCGGGCCCTCGGCGAGGTTCGCGGGCGCTCCCAAGAAACGGTCGGCCAGGAGCGGAACCGCCAAGTTCCTTTCACGGTGATCCGGGGAAACGCGAACGGACCTTCGCTCAGAAAATCGAAGGGTTGGCCGCGATTTCCGCAAAGGGCGGACCGGGCGGGCGACCGATAGAAGTCCTGGCCTTTTTGAGAGAGAGCCAGACCTTCGGTTTAGGTCCGGTGTTTCGTGGATGCGTGCGTTGCATCAGGTCGTTCGCCAGTTCCCCTGACCTGCGGGACGTGGTGTCCCGGGTCCTCCCGACGTTCCTTTCAGGATGCTCAATGTTTCCCATGCAAACTCCTTCCCCCACCGAAATCCCCCGTTCCGATCTCGACGCCGTACGCCAGTTCCTGAGCTCCGACCGTGACGAACCAAGGACGGTTGCCCCTTCCCATGCATCGCAAGGCCAGCGGTTGGTCCCCCTGAGTCACGGCATCTCCCGCGCCCGTCGCCGCCCCCAAGCCGCACTAAACACCGGCGGCTGAGCCACGCACGCCCTTTGGCCCTTCGCCGATGTTCCAGTCCCCAGCACGACCAGGACGTCGGCGAACCCACAATCCACCTCAATACTATTTATCACAATAGTAATACACAATTGTAAACATAGCCTCGAAGACTCTGATTTGATTCGCTATCTATTCCGGTTCCCGGTGGTCGACCAGGTTCGGTCAGTACCCGCTTGCAGGCGTGCCGGATATCTGTTGCACTGGAGACGGGTCAGGGCAATCACGGCCCACGCTCGTTGTTGATGACCCCGCGATGCCTACCGGCGGCGTCGGATGCGCCTTTGGGACCGGTCTGGTGCGGGGGCTTTCCTTGGCCGTGGTGCCCGCCATTTGCGAGGCACAGATCAATGGCAAGCGTCCTCCCCGCGGTCAATCCGCGCGCCGCGAATAACAGCGTCCCACACATCCCCCTTTCGATGAACGACCTGGCCATCCGGGTCGGCACGGTCAACGGATCAGGGAGCCAGTCGGCCAACCTGGTCTTGCTGCGAGCTTTGCACGGCATGGGCGTTCCTTGCAGCGGCAAGAACGTCTTTCCGTCGAATATTGAAGGCTTGCCCACCTGGTTCCATATCCGGGCCAGCGCCAAAGGGTACTTCGGCCACCGGCTTGATACACCGCTCTTGGTCTGCATGAATGAACAGACCGCCGTTGACGACGTCCGCCTACTTGAGCCCGGGTCGATCTGCATCTACCGGGACGATCTCAAGACCGACCCGAGCACCGTACGCGACGACGTAACCTTCGTCGCCGTACCATTTCAGGCTCTGGTCGAGGAGGCGTACCCGCCCGACCTCAAGGACAAAGGGTATCGCGACAAGCTGCGCAAGGTGATCAACATGGTCTACGTCGGCGTTGTGGCGGACGCCTGCGGGATCGAGATGGAAGAGGTCCGCCAGGCGATCCGCCGCGAGTTCCCCGGCCGCAAGGCCAAGGCCGCCGAGATCAACATCAAGGCCGCCGAGGTCGGCTTCGCCTGGGCCGAGACCCACCTGCCGGCCGCCTTGCCGTATCGGGTTCAGCGGCTCGACGCGACCACCGGTCAGATCCTGATCGAGGGCAACAAGGCCGCCGCGCTCGGGGCGGTCTTCGGCGGCGTCAACGTCTTGACCTGGTATCCGATCACCCCGTCAAGCAGCCTGGCCGAATACACCGAGAGCTTCCTGAAACAATACCGTACCAAGGCCGACGGCACCCACACCTTCGCCGTCGTTCAGGCCGAGGACGAACTCGCCGCATTGGGGATGGCCGTCGGTGCCGGCTGGGCGGGGGCCAGGTCGTTGACCGCCACCAGCGGGCCGGGCATCTCGTTGATGACCGAGTTCGTCGGCATGGCCTACTTCGCCGAGATCCCCGTCGTCATCATCGACGTCCAGCGCATGGGGCCCAGCACCGGCCTGCCCACCCGCACCAACCAAGGGGACATCCTCAAGCTCCACCTGCTCGGCCACGGCGACTGCCGGCACATCGTTTTGATCCCTGGCTCGGTCGGCGAATGCTTCCAGTTCAGCGGCGACGCCCTCGACCTGGCGCAAGACTTCCAGACCCCCGTCTTCGTCGCCACCGACCTCGATCTGGGCATGAACCTCTGGCTCTCCGAACCGTTCGCTTATCCTGATCAACCCCTGCGCCGGGGCAAAGTCTTGAACGCCGAAGACCTGGAACGCCAGGGGGACTTCGCGCGTTACCGCGACCTCGACGGCGACGGCGTCTGCCAGCGCACCCTGCCAGGCACCGAGCACCCCCTGGCCGCCTACTTCACCAGAGGGACCGGCCACAACGAGAAGTCCGGCTACAGCGAGAACCCTGAAGTCTGGAAACGCAACCTCGACCGCCTCGCCCGCAAACTACAAACCGCCCGAGGCCAGCTCCCCGCGCCGGTGATCGAGACCGACCCCGGCGCCAGGATCGGCCTGATCGCCTACGGCTCATCGGACCCGGCCATGGTCGAAGCCCGCGACCAGCTCCGCGCCCAAGGGATTCCCACCGACTACTGCCGGCTCCGCGCCCTGCCCGTCTCGAACGACGTGGAGTCATTCATTTCCAAGTATAAACGGACCTACGTCGTTGAGCAGAACCGCGACGGCCAGGTCTGTTTCCTGCTGCGAGGCACCCTGAGCGGCACGCTCAGCGACCGCCTGGTCTCGGTCGTCCACTACAACGGCACCCCGCTCGCGGCCGAAAACATCGTCTCGCCGATCTTTGACTGGGAGCGCACCTACTCCACGCACGGCCCCCTTTCGTCCGACCCCGACGGCAAGGTTGCGGACGAGCCCCCGGGCCCCACGGTCACCACCGAATGAATCGCGGATTCAAGATTCCGAATTCAATGATTGCGATCGGAAGCCCCGCATTCCGGTTTCAAATCTGGAATCCGGAATGAGAGCCTCACAACATACGAGAATCAGCCTACTTAAAAGGATGGCATCTTCATGTCCGCCAGCGACGCGACCATCACCATCGAGACCGACGGGCGCACGTTTTCCCTGCCCGTTCTGGCGTTCCAGGGGTCGCCTTCAACCCTGTGTAAAGGGTGCGGCCACAACAGCATCACCAGCGCCTTGATCGACGCCAGCAAGTCGGTCGGCCTGAACCCCTACTCGACGATCAAGATCAGCGGCATCGGTTGTTCGAGCAAGACGCCGGCCTACTTCCTTCAGTACAGCCACGGCTTCAACGCGCTGCACGGCCGGATGCCCTCGGTCGGCACCGGCGCTTTGGTGGCGAACCGGCAGTTGATCTGTATCGGCATCAGCGGCGACGGTGACACGGCGAACATCGGCATGGGTCAGTTCAAGCACGCCTGCCGGCGCAACCTGCCGATCCTCTACATCGTCGAGAACAACGGTTGCTACGGCCTGACCAAAGGGCAATTCTCCGCCACCGCCGACATCAAAGCCCCCCTTCGCCGCGAGACCGGCGAGCAGAACACCACCCCGCCGTTTGACCTCTGCCTCGAAGCCATCGCCGGGGGCGCAACCTACGTCGCCCGCTCGTTCGCCGGCGACCGCAAGCAACTCTTGCCGCTCTTGAAGGGGGCGCTTCAGCACAAGGGGACGGCCTTTCTGGACGTCATCAGCCCATGCGTCACCTTCAATGACTTCTCCAGCTCGACCAAGAGCTGGGAATGGGCCAAGAAGCACGCGGAACCCTTGCATGAGGTCAACTTCGTCCGCCGCCTGCCCGAGATCGAGGTCGAGCAAACCCCCGGCGAGACGACCCGCGTCCAGCTTCACGACGGCTCCTGGATCACCCTGCGCGCCCTGAAGCACACCGAGCACCAGGTCACCAACCGCGCCTCGGCCCTCAGCCTCCTGGTCGAGAGCCAGGAGCGCGGCGAGTTTCTCACAGGACTCATGTACGTCAACCCCCAACGCCCCGACTTCGTGACCGAACTGGGCATGTGCGATACCCCCCTGGCGCAGCTCGACGACGCCGACCTTCGCCCTGGCCCCGAGGTTCTGGAGGCGATCATGGCGGAGATCTGAGCCACTCACCAACATCCACGATCAAACGGACAGGGGGAGCCTCAGCATCCCCCCTTGACGTCCTGCCAGGGCGTGGGGACAATCCCCATGCTCCCATTCCAAAAGGTAGTCAACCAACCGGCAACGGAGGCCGACCGATGATGGTCGAACGCGCCCAACTCATCCGACGAGTGGCGACAAGGCTCGCAATCGTCCTGGCCTTGCTGGCGCCGACAGGCTATCTGGGCGTCTCCTTGCTCTCGGCCCATCTGCTGACCCGGCCGCACAACCGCCCACCCGGGCTCGACATCCAGCGCTACGTTCCCGAGGCCGCCGCCTGGTCCACCCGAACGGCCGACGGCCTGACCCTGCGGGGTTGGTATTTACCGACCAGGGACCATCGCCGCCTGATCGTCCTGGTCCACGGCCTCTGGGCTGGCTGGGACAAGATGGCCGACATCGGCATCGACCTCAACCAGCGCGGATATGACGTGCTTTTGTTCGACCTGCGCGGCCACGGCCAGAGCGACCCTGCCAGGCTCTCGATGGGCAAGGCCGAGCGTCTGGACCTGCGCGCCATCCTGGCCTGGGCCGATCGGCACGGCTTCCCTTCGGAGCGGGTCGGCTGGCTCGGCCAGTCGATGGGGGCCTCGACCATCTTGATGGAAGGGGTGGACAACCCCAAGATCCGGGCCGTCGTCGCCGACAGCCCCTACGGCGACCTGCCCGAACTGCTCGAAACCCAGCTCGGCCAGCACAGCCACCTGCCCCACGCCTTCAACCCCGGCATCCTCTTCGCCGCGCACAGGGCCTTCGGACTCGACGCCGAGAAGCTCGTGCCGATCCGCCTGGTGAACCACCACTGGGGCGACCGGCCGATCTTGCTCCTGCACGGCGAGGCCGACACCACTGTTCCCATCCAGCAGGCCCGCCTCCTGGCCAAGGCGCTCGGGCCGTCCTGCCGGATGCTGACCTGGCCGGGAGTCGAGCACGTCGAGATCTACCGCGACGACCCCGACCGCTACATTGACCTCGTGGACGACTTCTTCCGACAGAATCTGACCCCTTCAAGGCCCGGGTCCTTACGAGAGCGTGCCCATGTCGCGGTCGATCCTCGAACGCCTGGACGAGCTCTATAATTACCTTGAGGTCGTCCTCTGGTCGGTGATCGGTCTCATTCTCGCTTATCGCGGCCTGCGCGCGACCGGCCCGAACCGCCGGCGCGCTTTGATCGCCGCCGCCGCCTTCCTCGCATTCGGCGCCTCGGACTGGGTTGAGGCCCACACGGGCAACCGCTGGTGGCATCCTTGGTGGCTCCTCCTCTGGAAAGCAGGATGCCTGACGGTGTTCGGCCTGCTCATGATCGAGCACTGGCGGCGCGGGCGTTCGCGTTGAATCGAAGATCGGACAGTTGCGTTCAAAGCCCCGGCGGACTACTCTCGAACGTGTGGCACAAACGTTCCCTTGCGAGATCCAGGTCATGCTCGGTCGAGGCGTCTACAATTTACCTGAAGCGGCTAGGCTCACAGGACTTACGCCGTCCAGAGTGAGAGAATGGTTCCTTGGACGTCCCTCGGAAACGTCCCGTCAGCCCGTCTTTCAAGGCGACTATGAACCAATCAATGGTGATCGTGCGATCAGTTTTCTTGACCTCATCGAGTTATATATTGCCGGAAGTCTTCGGAATCACGGCCTCTCGCTTCAGCGGCTCCGCCGAATCCACTCAAAAATGTCAGAACACCTGAATAGTAAGCACCCATTTAGTCAGCGCGAAATCCTGACTGACGGTGTCGATCTCTTCATCAGGAACGATGAGGACGGTCGAGACGAGTTGGTCGATATTCTTCGCGACCAGCGCGTGTTTCCCAGTATCCTCCTCCCATTTCTGAAGAGCATCGAATTCGACCCATCAAATCATCTCGCCAAACGATGGAACATCTCCGAGATGGTTGTTGTCGATCCCTCGATTTGCTTCGGCAAACCGATCATCGACCCGGTGGGAATGAGTACCACAATCTTGGCGCAGGCATACCGGGCCAATGGGGACGACGCCGATCTGGTCGCGTATTGGTACAACGTGAAACCGGAACACGTCATGGCTGCGGTCGAATTTGAAAACCGGCTTGCCGCATGAATCGATTCGTATTCTTTTTTGACCGAAATATCTCGCCACGGCTTGCGGAAATGATGGCGATTTATGAAGGTTCAAGGCATATTATTCAGCATCATGACAATCGATTTCATGAAAAGACGCCCGATGTGGAATAGCTGGCCGCTCTTGGGAAGGACAACCCCAAACCTATTGTGATCAGCGGAGATGCGGCGATCCTGAAGAATAAGGTCGAACGAAGTGTGTTCTCGGCAAGGGAGGCATTAGATGAAACCAGACCAGGCTTTAGAGCTGGCCAGAACTTTCGTAGATGAACGGGTTCGTGGCAAGTGGGACTTCGAGCTTAGCCCCCCTGAGCGTGACCCTCGCTGCCCTTCTGAATGGAGGGTTTATGTGAAGTGGATTCCTATAGGCGGTGGTGTGTTTGATTCAGAAGTAACTGTGGTCATCGTTGATGACATTACCGAAAGAGTTGACTTCTATGAAAGACGAATAAATCGCTTGCCGTCCAAAACCAGTCTGTGAAAACGAAGCTCACCGAGCCAAGCACAGCCACCCACCCCGTCCGCCCTCCACCCCCCGCCACGACCACCCTGGCTTTCCGGGGAGCGCCCGGAATTGCCGGGTTCCTCATAAGGAGGCGAACCTCGCCTTCTTCTGTATGCAACGCGGATGGACAACGTATTCGTTCGCCGACCAGGTCTGGATGTTCTTCAAAGTGTGGCCAATGATCGTATCAAGTGCCGACCTGTCTCCCCCTAGACGGTTTGATGTTCGCGTGGGAAATAACCCAAAAATCGAGGTCGGCTTGCCTACGGGCGCATGAACGTCCCTGGCGGAGTCCGCGGGGTAGCGCCCGGGTTGGGCGACTTCGTTGCTTCTTTGTTGGACGTCTGATCGCCTCGAATCAAACGGGCTCGGGCGGTCACGGTTCGGCTTGACGGAATGTGGGACCGTGGCTATCGTCCCGCCACCATGTCACCCAAAATCTATTCCGTCGCCGCTGGCCTGACCGCGTTGGGGTTGTCGCTGTCCGCGACGCTTGGCGTCGCCGACGAGCCGCCCCCCTTGGCACCGTCGCCAGCCCCGTTTGTGCCACCGTCGCCCGCCCGGGCGCCGACGGTGCTCCTGCTGTCCAATGGCCAGGTCTTCCACGGCCCGATCGTGGAAGACGACAACGGCTACCTTGTCAAGCACAAGTTTGGCACGATCCACAAGCGCCGTCGCGAGGTCGAAGGGGCCTTCGCCACGCTGGAAGAAGCCTATCAATACAAGCTTAAACGCACGCCCCCGCGCGATCCGGCCGAGCGGATGAAGCTGGCCCGCTGGTGCCTTGACCAGAAGCTCTCCGAGCACGCCCTTGAGCAACTCAAGGGGGTCGTCACGCTTGATCCTGGCGACCCGGAAGCCAGGGCCATGCTGATCAGCCTCAACGCTTCGGCCGACCGGGCCGCCACGCTCGATCCCCAGGTCGCTCGTACCTCCGGCGTCGCCGACGACGCCCATGAGCCCGGCATGCTTAACCTGGACGAGGTCCGTCGCCGCAAATCCACGCGAGGTCCGGTCGGTCCTCCGGTGATTCTTGATCTGCCCCCCCCTTTGGCCGTTCGTCGCTACCAGGAATTCGCCAAGGGGGTCCACCCCATCCTGCAACAGCGCTGCGCCAAGTGCCACAATGAAACCTCCAGGGCCGGCGGCTTCCAACTGATCCAGGCACGGACCCGGCACGACCTGGCCAATGACCTGCTCTTGCGTACCAACCTGGACGCCACGATGGCTCTGATCAATGGCGAGAACCCGTCGGACAGCCGCTTGCTGAATCTCGCCTTCAAACCGCACAGCCCGACCCGGCAACCCCTGTTCACAGGGCCGAATGATCCGAGCTATCGGGTCGTCGCAACCTGGGTCAATAGCCTTCAGCTTCCTCGAACCGCGACCGCCCCCGCCTCGGGCTTCGCGGCCCCGCCGGTCCAGACTCAGGGTCAGTCCGGAGCCTTCGCCGCGAGCCGAACCATGCCGCAAGCCGCCGCGCCTCGGCCCGCCAAGCCGTCAAACGATGCCGGCGATGCCGGATGGCCGAGCCCGACCGACTATCCGACCGAAGCGCCCGCGGACGCGAACTTCCAGACCGTCTCCCCCTTGCTCGGCGGCCCGAACGCGGCAACGATCCCCGTACCGGCCAACAGTTCGCAACCACAAACGACCGCCGCCCCTGGATCACTCACGCCGCCAGGAGGCCAAGGGCCCCAGTATCTTCGAGACCCGAGGACCGGCAACCTCATTATCGATCCGGTCACGAAACAGCCGATCCCGATCGCCTCTCGGGACCGTCCCACGAACCGCAAGCCCAAGACCTTCGACCTCGACGCGGGCCGGCTCCAGAACATGCTTGGCCGGCCCCGCTAAGAGCGGTCTATCGCAAGATGACCGGGCGGGTTTGATGGACAAAACACCACTGTATGGCGAATTTCCTGGTCGGATTCTTCCTCCAGGAGTTTCGCCATGCCTGACCCCGGCGAATACCGACCCGACCCGCCCCCACCGAGGGCATCACTTGCATCAAGGGCTTGCCCAAACCCAAGGTCCGTTGCCGCAGCCGCAATGATCGGCGACGGCCGTACCCTCAGTGTGGTCACGATTCCTACCGCAACCGCATCGCTCGCCGTTCACTTCATGACCGCGGCGACACGCTCACCGGGCGACCATTCTCTTTAGGTTTTGTCCACACGCCCTGACCTGGATTGAGTCGGCGGGGCGGTTGTGGGCCCGCCGACTTCGATCCAAGGACTGGGCCGGTCATTTCCCGGGAATGGGCAGCCAATCGCGCGTGAGGTAGTCGCTCATTGTCAACGCCAGGAGGAGGGCGAACCAGACTAACGACGCGCTGGCGAAGACCCAGTTCAGTTTGCGACTCCAGCGGATGTGCATAAAATAGAGCACGATCAGGACCGCCTTGGCGACGGCGATCGTCAGGGACGTCGTCAGGTGCATCTTCCCGAGCGGCACGTACGCGAGGGCGACCGTCGCCACGAGCAGGAGCTGGAGAATCAGGAAGATCGTGACGTTGGTACGGACTGATACAATGTGTTGTCTCATGAGCGACCCGGTTCGATCAGGTAGAGCAAGGGATAGAGAAACACCCAGATGACGTCAATGAAGTGCCAGTACAGGCCGGTCACTTCAATATGCGTAGCACCACAACCCGAGACCCAGTTTTTCTGGGCCAGGTAGGCAATCAGGCCGACCGCGATCAGGCCGATGACCATGTGGAAGGCATGAAGCCCTGTCATGAAGAAGTAGAGGAAGTAGTAGAGTTTCGCCTTCTCGCCGATGGAGGGATCGGAGACGTACCTGGTGCCGTTGGCTCCGGCCAGGGGGCTTGCCTTGGGCGGCTCGGTGTAGTCTGACCTCTCACCGTGGGTCTTTGCTTTCTCCCAGTCCCAGTTCACGCCGGGGGCGAGGTGTTCCTCATAGTGAGCGTGGTATTCATACCCCTTGATCCCGAGGAAGGCGCTGCCCAGGACCATGGTGGCGATCAGATACCAGACCACGGGTTTCCGCTGGTTGAGGTGGGACGAGCGGACGGCCATGGCCATGGTCAGGCTACTGGTCAGCAAGACCGACGTGTTGACGGCGCCGAGCATGACATTCTGGAACCGGCTGGCCTCAACGAACGCGGTCCAGTGTTGGTGGCGGAACAGGGCGTAGGCCACGAAGAGGCCGCCGAAGAACATCACCTCGGTGGCCAGGAAGGCCCACATCCCCAGGATCGAGGTATCGTTCTGCTGTTCGAGGTCGTCAAAGTGGTGGTACAGGAGTGGATCGGCCGTGGTCGTCGTCTCCTGCGCGGCCCCGGTCTCAGTCGCGCTCATGATTGATAGCCTCCTCCGTCGCCTCGGGAGAATACGCATAGGGGCCCACGGTCACGACGGGCGTCTCGTCGAAGTTGTGGGGTGGGGGAGGTGACGAGGTCTGCCACTCCAGGCCGGTTGCATTCCAGGGGTTGGGTCCTGCGATCGGGCCAATCTTGAGCGACAGGAGCAGGTAAACCAGGGGTAGCACGTAGCCAACGGCGAGGATTGACGCCCCGGCCGTGGACATGACGTTGAGCACCTGGAATTCCGGGTCATACTCGAAGTAGCGGCGCGGCATGCCGAGGTAGCCGAGGATGAACTGCGGGAAGAACGTCAGGTGGAACCCGATGAAAACTAGCAAGGCCGACAGTTTTCCCATCATCTCCGGATACATCCGGCCGGTCATCTTGGGCCACCAAAAGTGGATGCCGCCCATGTAGGCCATGACCGCCCCGCCGACCATGATGTAATGGAAGTGGGCGACAATGAAGTAGGTGTCATGCACATGGACGTCGATCGCCATCGTGGCCAGCATGAGGCCCGTCAGGCCGCCGATGGTGAACAGGCCGATGAACCCAAGGGCGTAGAGCATCGGCGTGTCGAGCCGGATCGACCCTTTGTAGAGGGTGGCCGTCCAGTTGAAGACCTTGATTCCCGACGGGATCGCGACCAGGAAGCTGAGGATCGAGAAGATCATGCCTCCGTACATCGACTGACCACTGACAAACATGTGGTGGCCCCAGACAAAAAAGCTCAGGACCGCGATCGCCAGACTGGAGATGGCGATGAACTTGTAGCCGAAAATCGGCCGCCTGGCGAAGCAGGGGACGATCTCGCTGACCACCGCCATTCCCGGCAAGACCATGATGTACACCGCCGGGTGCGAGTAGAACCAGAAGAGGTGCTGGAACAGGATCGGGTCGCCGCCCAGGGCCGGGTCAAAGATCCCCAAGTGCAGCAGTCGCTCGGCCGCCAAGAGCGCGAGGCTGATGGCCAGGACCGGGGTGCCCAGCACAAAGATCAGGCTGGTGGCGTAGTGCCCCCAGACGAACAAAGGGAGCCGGAACCAGGTCATCCCGGGCGCCCGCATCGTGTGGGTTGTGACGATGATGTTCATTCCGGTCAGGATCGATGAGAACCCGGTGATGAACACCGACGCCGCCGCGGGCACGACCATCGTGTTTGAGAACATGCTGCTGAACGGTGTGTAGAAGGTCCAACCCGTGTCGATCCCGCCGAAGATCAAGACGAACAAGGCCACCAGGCCGCCTATCATATAGATATACCAGCTCAACAGGTTGAGCCTGGGGAACGCCAGGTCGCGGGCCCCGATCATCAAGGGGAGCAGGAAGTTGCCCAGGACCGCCGGGATTGACGGGATCAGGAAGAAGAACACCATGACGATGCCGTGCATCGTGAACAGGCGGTTGTAGGCGTCCGGCGAGTGGAGTATGTCTCCTTTCGGCGTCATCAGTTCCAGGCGCATCAAGGTCGCCGCGGCGCCGCCGATGAAGAAGAAGAACGTGATCGACACCATGTACATCAGGCCGATCCGCTTGTGGTCGGTCGTCAGGAGCCACGACTTCAGGGTGTATTCGGAGGTGAGGTAGTCGCGCTCACGCACCCTCTCCTCTTGCAGCAGGCTCATCGTTCCGCCCCCTTCTTCGGCCCGATTGATTTAATATATTCAATGATCTTCAAGAGATCTTCCTCGTCGATGATGTTCTTGAACGACGGCATCATCGGTGCGTATCCGGCGACGACCTGGCTCGGGGGCAGCAAGATCGAGTCGCGGATATAGCGGTCGTCGGCGATCACGAACTGAATGTCATCGCCGTCCTGGATCGGTACTGGCCGGCCGTAGATCCCGTCGAGTTTTGGCGCATCGACCGTGCTATTGGGTCCGTGGCAGCCGGCGCAGTGATACCGCACGAACAGTTCTTCGCCTTGCCTGGCCATGGCAGTCCCGCCGCCGCCGCCGCTGGTGAGCCACTCTTCATAGTCGGCCGGGTCCATGACGTGGACCGTGCCAATCATCGCGGAGTGGTCCGTGCCGCAAAACTCGGCGCAGAACAGGTGATGCTTGCCCACCTTCGTCGGGTTGAACCAGAGTTCGGTGTATCGGCCGGGCAGGACGTCCTGCTTGATCCGGAAGGCGGGGATGAAGAAGCTGTGGATGAC
>JBDTIR010000550.1:0-2232 GCA_039936275.1 Isosphaeraceae bacterium
CGCGCCTCCGGTGGCGCGGGCCTTGCCGGGGCCTTCGCCCCAGGTTCCGTCGGCGTTGCGGTCGGCGTTTACCAGGTCGATCCAGGCGGGGAACTTGGGAGACTTCGCGTTGACCGCCTCCAGGCCCGCCACCGCGATCCGAACGTCTTCGAATGTCTTCGCATGTTCAACTAGATACGCAACGGCCTTCCTGACCGTGTCGCCGTCAGCAATCTTCAACTCGTTGACGGCCATCAGGCCGATGGCCGTCGTGTGGACGTCGGGCGTTCCGCCAGGCGTCGGGGCGAAACCACCGGTTTCCTTATCATAGCATGACTTCACATAATCAATACACTTGAACACATCGGGGACCGAGCCGCCGACGTTTTTCAAGGAACGAATGACTGATGAGGTCGTGCCCAGGGTCGACGGGCCGCCAACCTTGGCGGCGAACCCGCCGTCGGCGTTCTGAAAGGCGGCCAGGGCGCGCGCCGTCCGGGCCGTCTCAACGGGCGTACGCTGGGCCATCGCGGGCGAAACGCACAGGGCCAGGCAGGCGAACATGCCGATCAAGGGCCGATTCATCGGGCAAACCTCCCCAAACCAAGAATAAAAGGTGGAACGCGATCCCAAAAGTCCAGGCGGACGTCTCCAAAAGAGTTTGCCAGGCGCAGGCGTCGCGAGCAACCCGCCAGTGGCCCGAAGGGCTTCCGCCTTCCGGTCCCAAGGGCCGACCGACATAATGATCGGGTTGGCGTCCGCAAAGGTCAATCCTGCCTCGATCGGATCAATAAACGTAAGGACTCCCCCGTTGGAACACGGCTCGCCGCTGGACGACCCCGAGCAGACCGAGGCTATCACCCTCGACCGAATTCTCAACGGGACCACCCCCGTGCGGCTCGTGACCCACGACGATGACGACGACGCCTGGCAATTTCTCGACGGCGACCATGTCAATGAAGAAGACGCCCGTATCCTGACCCTGGGCGACATGCTCAGACTTGACCCCAGCCTCATCCCTTTGGTCAACCTGCCGATCGGCTGGTACGCCTGGCGAACCGACCCCGATCACCCCTGGCAACGCGCTCCAGGCGAGCCGAACGTTTGATTCTTTGGGAATCTCAGATCTTGACGTAAGGATTTCAGAATTGCAACCTATTCATACAGCGTCGTCCCTCTAATCACGCCTGATCTGGCGATTATTTTTAGATTTCGCGTGCATTCCGAGGTCCGGTTTTGCGAAGATGGAATTGGCGAACCGCCGACGCCTCGCCGCGGACGTCCCGCGCCGTTCTTTTGGGCGTCGATCGCCCTCAAAAGGGGCCTCGTTCCATGACTGCGACTGCTGAACTCGATAGCCCTGCCGTCAAAGGGAGATCGGGGGGTCCAAGGACCCCGGAAGGCAAGGACGCCTCGCGACGCAACGCCCTGAAACACGGAATGCGCGCCAGGGTGCTCTTGCCGGGCGACCTGGCCACCGCCATCGCCGAGCGCAATTGCCAGTTTACTGATGAATTTCAGCCGAACACGCCTTATGAAGCCTGGTTGATCGCTCAAGGCGCCGAGGCGTCGGTTCGGATCGACCGTTGCGCCGAGCTGTCGATCGCCGCGTTGGAACGCCAGGCCGACCGCGCTTTGTTCTCCTGGGACGACGACCACGCCTTGAGGATTGAGGAACTCGCCGCGAAGCTGCCCCGGAACCCGTCAAGGACCGTCGCCGCTTTGCGAACGACCAGGCACGGGGCCGTCTGGCTGATCGAACGCTGGCAAAGCCTTGGCGACGCCCTGGAAGGTCCAGGTTGCTGGGACGACTCGCAACGCCGGCTGGCCCTGAACCTGCTGGGCACCCCCAAGGAGTTTCGCGACTGCTCCGCCGCTTTGCCGGCCGACGCCGACCTGGCCGCCTTGAAAACCCTGGTCCGCGACCAGATCGCCGCCTTGCAAGATCGCCTGACCAACGCACTTGAGCCGCTTGACGACAAGGAACGGGCCTTGACCGAGATCGGCCTGCCGCTCGACACCGACGCGCCAACCGCCTGGCTGCTTCGGATCGAACGAGAATGCCGGCGGACCTTCAACTGGGCCCTGGCCGAATTCCGCAAGATCCACCGCCCCAACGAATTAGCGCCGGCCAGACCCATGCTGGAACCCGAACCAGAACCCGAACCCGGACCCGGACCCGAACCCGAACCCAATCGCCAGATTGTCGCCCTTCTTAACGAGATCGCGACCCGTCCCGAGCCTAAACCAGCC
>JBDTIR010000551.1:0-4373 GCA_039936275.1 Isosphaeraceae bacterium
TGCGCACGTAGCCGAAGACCTCGATGCCCAGCTCACGGAGCAAGAGCCTGGCCAACGCGCCGACGGCGACCCGCAAGGCAGTCTCGCGGGCGCTGGCGCGTTCGAGCACCTGGCGAATTCCGGTCTGATAGTTGATCGCGCCGGCCAGGTCGACATGGCCTCCTCGGGGGGCCGCGGGTTCCTTGAGCCGTTCGAGCTTGGCGTCGTTGTTGATCAGGCGCAAGGTGATCGGAGCGCCCGTGGTCTCGCCGTGGTAGATCCCGGAATCAACGATGATCCGGTCGGTCTCCAGGGTCTGACGCTTGCCTCGGCCGTACCCTCCTTGGCGGCGCTCAAGCTCTCGGTTGATAAACTCGGCGTCAAAGTAGACGCCCGAGGGGAACCCCTCGACGATCGCCGTCAAAGCCGGGCCGTGCGACTCACCGGCCGTCAGGTAGCGGAGCATGATTCAAGTCCAGGGAAAGACGTGACCGGTCAACAACTCATAGGCTTGAATATATTTTTCTCTCGTCTTGACAACCACGTCGTCGGGCAACGAAGGCGGCGGGCTGGCCTTGTCCCACCCCGAGCGTTCGAGCCAGTCGCGCACGAACTGCTTGTCAAACGAGGGCTGCGCTCCACCAGGGGCGTAGCCGTCGAGCGGCCAGTACCGGGAGCTGTCCGGGGTCAAGACCTCGTCAATCAGGATCAAAGCGCCACTGCCTCGGTCTCGTCCCCACTCAAATTTGGTATCGGCCAGAATCAGACCTTTGGAGCGAGCGACCTGCGACGCATCCTCATAGATCCTCATGCTGAGGTCTTTGAGTTTCGTCGCCAGGTCAACCCCTAAGTCCTCGACCATTCTCGCGAACGGGACGTTTTCATCATGCCCCGATTCCGCCTTGGTTGCCGGGGTGAAGATCGGCTCGATTTGCTGGCTTTCGACCAATCCCGAGGGCAAAGGGGCACCGCAGACGGTCCCCCTAGTCTGGTACTCGCGCCAGCCGCTGCCGGAGAGATAGCCCCTGACGACGCACTCGAACGGGACGACGTCGGCCTTCTTGACCACCATCGACCGACCTGCCAGGGCGTCCCGGGTTGATGGATCGAGGTCAAGCCCCGCGTCCTCAATCACGGTCGAGATCAGGTGATGAGGTGCGTCGAGCGTCTGGAACCAGGCGGCGCTAATGCCGGTCAAGACCCGCCCCTTGTCGGGGATTGCGTTGGGCAAGACCCAGTCAAAGGCGCTGATGCGATCGGTGGCCACGATCAGGAGTCGGTCGTCCCCCAGATCGTACACATCCCGCACCTTGCCTCGACGGACCGTCAAGCCCGGCAAGTTGGATTCCAGCATCGCCACCTTCATCGCCACTCTGACCCTCAGCCACGGAACTCCCCTGGAACGCTGACTGTAAACCAAACCCCCAGGGCCAACAAGTCCGACAGCCGGACTTGGAAAACCCATCCACCAGATTCAAGCGCGTCCGGTTTCTCCCTTGGGATTTCTCTTGACAGGATGGGATCGAGCGATACAAAATGCCACTGGAGGCAAGCCAAGGTGAGCGACGACCGGCATGGCAAGCACTCCGCCGCGATGCGATCATGATGTGGAGGAGGGGCATTGCGATGACGACGCGACTTGAACGGGCATTCGCCGAGGCGGCCAAACGGCCAGCGGCTGAGCAGGAATTGCTGGCGACCAGGCTGCTTGCCGAACTGGCCGCCGAGGACGAGTTCGACCGCGCGATCGCCGGATCCACCGATCAACTCGCGCAGCTCGCGGCGGAGGCACTCGCCGAGCATCGCGCCGGGCTGACCGAGGAGTTGGACCCGGATCGGCTATGAACTCGCGCACGTCGCGACGGTTCCGCGAGCTGTTCTCGGCCCTCCCAGTCCATGTCAAGGGTCAAGCTCGGGAGGCGTATCGGCTGTTCCGGCGGCGGGGTGGCCGCCCCGGGTGTGGCCAAGTCGGATGGGGATGGAAGTAGACCCGACGGCCGAGGAGGGAGGAGAGCAACTGTGACGGCTGTTCCCCTTCAGGTCGTGTCTCCTCACCGTGATCTGGTAGAGTAGAGAAGGGTTCATCGGCCCGATGAGGTTCGCTCATGGACTTTCGCTATCATATCGATCCCGAGACCGACTTGCCCCATATCCACGGGCATGGCGTGACCGAAGAGGAAGCTGAGTACATCCTGCGGCATCCCGGGGGAGGATCGAGCCGGTCGCGACGGCTCTCGGCACGCGCTGGGCCAGACCACTTCAGGGCGTTATCTGCATGTCGTCTACGTCCCCGACGAGGAAGGTGACGGCGTCTTCGTCGTCACGGCTTGGGAGATCAGGGGCAAGCCGCTTCAGGCGTACAAGAGGAGGCGACGATGAGCGAGTCAAGATTCCCCGCGGGTTGGGATGCCGAGCGGGTCAAGCGGTTGATCGACTACTACGAGGGGTTGTCCGAAGACGAGCAAGTCGCGGAGGATGAGGCGGCCGTCTCGGCGGAGCGGCCAGAGCAAGGGCAAGCCGTCATCGCCGTGCCGGACGAGTTGCTGCCCGAGATTCGCCGCCTGTTGGCCGCACACCAAACCAAATCAGCCTGATGATGCAATCCAGCAGCCCCGGCTACCCGCCGCCGAAGTCAGGCGTTGCCAGAATGGCGGCGTGGGGGCGGACACCGGGTGTTCCGTTGAATCAAGACGACAGGACCCGGACGCGGAAGCCAAGCGCTTGCGCCAGGGCCGCCAGTTCTCCGAGGATGTCGCCATAGGCTACGGCGATGTGGTTGCTCATGTAGTGGGCCATGACGGTTTCCATGGAGCACCCGAGATCGGCGGCCATGAACGGCCAGGCCCGGTTGGTGGACCGCCACCAACGCTCGCGGACGTCCTCGGGCAGCTCGACCGACTCGCCGCGGCCGAGGTCCATGACCAGGGCGCCGTCACGGTCGATCCAGGCGCGCGACCAGGTGATGGGGCCCCCTTTGCTCACGCCGGCAAACGTGCCGCCAGGGACCGGGAAGTAGCCGGCGGGCTGTCGGTAGCTATGCACACCCGCCAAGGTGTCGACGTCGTGATTGAATGCGTAGGCCGAGCAGCTCCCTGAGTTCAGCAGGACCCAGAGCCAGCGGCCGTCGTGCTCGCCTCCCCAGCGAACGTCGTGGAACATCACGGCGCCCGGCTCGCCCTTCGCCTCCAGGACTCGCTTCATGAGTTCCATCGGGACCAGGTTTCCCTGATCAGCCTCGGTGGCGGTCATGACGGCGTGGCCGTTGCCTTCCGGCCTGGCGTGCGAGTTCAGGAGCCCCTCGCAGAAGTCGCTCGGCGGCAAGAGGTTGAGCAGGCCGAGCTGATACTGCCAACCGAGGCAATCGGCCCGGAACTCGCCGAGCAGGTCGAGCACGGCCAGATAGCAGCGCAACTGGTCGCGCGTGGCGTCGGGGTTGAAGTCCTCGACCCCGCCCTCGCCCCAGTGGAACGTGACCCCTTTCTCCTTGACGAATCGGAAGGCGTCTTTGATCCGCTTGGTCTCGATGCCTCGCACGCGATCAACCAGCCAGGCCTGATCGACCTTGTGCTCGGTAAACCCGATCTTCGTCAGCAGGCGAGGGCCGAAGTAGCCGTTGATCATGCCCATGGACGTGTCGCCGAGCATCAACGCCAGCACCCGGCGGGCCTGGATCTGGTCATGCACGGTGCGCGCCGTGGCGAGGGCCGACTCGGAGACGGCTGCGGCGCCGTGCAACTCACTGGTGCTGTAGGCGATACGGCCGGTTGAGCACCACTCATCGAGCCGTTCCATGAACGCGGGATCGGCCGTCCAGTCCGCCGCCTTGGTCCAGATTCGCGATGCCTCGCGACCGACGCTTTCCAGCGAGGCGGCCGTGTTCAAGAGGCCAACCAAGCCCGGCCAGTCCGGCGCGAAGTTCGAGGCCAGTAAGAGCGGGTTCTCCTTACCGACCACGCCATCGACGGTATGCGGCGCGTAGGTCCAATGGACGAACAGGCCGATCATCGGGTCCTGGATCGGTCCGAGCTTGTCGATCGCCTCGTGGGGGCGGGTCAGGTAGCCCTCGACGACGTAGGGGGCACGCCCCAGCTTCTTGAGGGCCGCGACGAGTTGGGCCGTCGCCTCGCGGGCTTGCGGCAAGGCCCACTCGTTCGGTTTCGGCCGGTAGTCGCCAGGACAGAAGACGGCAACCTTGCGTGCCATCGCGCGTTCTCCCCAAGAGAATAGAGGAAATCCAAAGGAGCAGCCCGTTGAGGCCGATCATGCCACACCGGCCCGAGCCGTTCCAGGGCGCAGGAGGCGGAACGGGGGTCAAGGGGCCGATGATTACCCTCAACGACGACTCCGGCGCGGTGGTGACGAGCGGGCGGGCGGGGCAACTCACGCAACACAAA
>JBDTIR010000552.1:0-8262 GCA_039936275.1 Isosphaeraceae bacterium
TCGACGCCTGGCATCGCCGGTTTGATCGCCGGGTCCGCCTCAGCCGCCTGTTCCATCACGCCCTGGTCAACCCCGGGTTGATTGACCTCGCTTCCACCCTGCGGACCCTCGCTCCTCGAATCCTCGCCAGTTGCTACCAATCGACTCGTGATCCAATCATCCCGTAAGAACCCATATCGTCTATTCATTCTCAAAGTTGGCGGGCCGCTCGCCTCTTCCCGGAGCGTGGAGCTTGACGGTATCATCCGAACCAATCTTTTGGTGTGTTGGCGAAGGGGCGATCCGGTCGTTTGCGGGAGTCTAGCCTGATGAAGAGTGGATTGGTCGGCGGTCTTCTGGTGGTCCTGGGGTGCGCCGCGATGCTCAAGGGCGATGACGTGGTGACGGTGAAGGGTGAGGACGCCAAGCTCAACAATGTCTTCAAGGCGTATCTGGAGAAGGTCTTTCAGGCCGAACCTTTGACGGCGACCAGGCTGGGGGACCATCGGTTTGACGACCAGCTTGACGACCTCTCGGCCGAGGCCCGCGCCGCCAACGTCGAACGAGACCGCAAGGCCCTCTCTTCCTTGCCTGAGCAGGTGGATTACGCCAGGCTCTCGCGCGACGGCCAGATTGACTTTGAGATTTTCCGCCAGCATCTGGAGCGTTCGATCTGGCTGGCCGAGAACTTCAAGCCGTTCGAGGACGACCCGCGGATCTACGGCGATTACCTGACCGACAGCGTCTATCTCCCTTTGTCGCAGTCCACGCAGCCCAGGGCCTTGGTCCTCAAGAACCTGGCTCAACGGATGGAGAAGATTCCCGGAGTGGTCAAGGTCGCGCGAAAGACCATCAAAAACCCACCGAAAGTGAAGGTCGAGACGGCGATCCGCCAGACGCAAGGGGCAATCGACTTCTACAAAACCGGCCTGTTTGAGCTTGCGGCCCCGAACCCGCAGGCGGCCGACTCCAAAGGACTGCCGGCCCTTCGCGACCAGGCCAAGCCGATCGTTGAGGCTCTGGGCGAACACATGGCCTTCCTCAAAGGCGAGGTCTTGCCCAGGTCCAACGACGACTGGCGAATCGGCCGAGAGCGGTTCGCCAAGAAGCTGGAACTGGAACTCGACGCCGGCTTGACGGCTGTTGAGGTCTTCGCGGAGGCTGAATCCGAAGCCCTGCGGGTCGAGCGCGAGATGGCCCTGATCGCGCGGGTGCTCTGGTCAACGATGTTTCCCAAAGCCCCCGTGCCGCCCGACGACGAGCTTGGCCGCCGGTTGATGACCAGGCGCGTGCTTGAGGAGATCGCCAAGGACCACGGAACGCCCGACTCGCTCGTCAACGACGCCCGAGCCACGGTCGATGCGATCAAGACGTTTATCAAGGACAAGGACGTCATCACCTTGCCCGAGCCCGACCGCCTGCGGATCATCGAGATGCCCGAGTTCAAACGGGGCAATTCGGTCGCTTACCTTGAATCAGCCCCGCCGCTCGACCCCTTGGGGGCCAGCGAGTACGCCATCAGTCCGCCCCCGTCCGACTGGACCCCGGCGCAGGTCAAGAGCTTCCTCGGCGAATACAACAGCGCCATGCTCAAAATCCTGACCATTCATGAGGCGTACCCTGGTCATTATGTTCAGCTTGAATATAGCAACAAATGCCCATCCTTAATCCGTCGAGTGCTTCAATCGGGCACCTTTGCCGAAGGGTGGGCCGTCTACACCGAGCAGATGATGCTCGATCAAGGGTTCGGCGGCGGCGACCTGAAATTGCGGCTCCAGCAGTTGAAGTTCTACCTTCGCGCGGTGGTCAACGCGATCCTTGACCACAAGATGCATTGCGAACACATGACCGACGACGAGGCCAGGGAATTGCTGATGGGCCGGGCCTTCCAGACCGAAGGCGAAGCGTTGGGCAAGATCATCAGGGCCAAGCAATCCTCCGTCCAGCTTTCGACCTACTTCGTCGGCCGCACGGCCTTCTACCGGCTTCGCCAATCGCTCCAGCGCGAGCAAGGCGAACGCTTCAACCTGGGCCGTTACCACGAAGCCGCGCTCGCTCACGGCACCTTGCCCGTGAAGTACCTTCCGGAGCTGGTCCGCAAAACCTTGGGCAACGATCACTAACAATGGGGGCGGTCGTGGATTTCCAAGCACTGCTTGACCAGCAATTGCAGTCTCTTGAGGCGGCCAGTCGCGCGTATGACTCCGGAGAGCGAGCCGCCGCACTTCGCCTGGCGGACCCGCTCCGGGCCTTGTTTCACCAAGGCGGGGGGGCCTCGTCGCTCCTGAGCCAATTGGGAGGACGGTACATCAACATGCTGTCAACAACCGGTGATACACCCAAGCATAACCCGCCAAGATACGCGCCGAAGCTGGTCTCCTGGTCGTTGAACCCGCAGGAATCGATCTTCGAGTGCGCGCCGAAGCTCGCCACCTTGAAGAAGCAGGATCGCGCCGTTCCGTTCACATTCTGGTGGGAAGGTGAGTCGATCTACCAGTTCGACCACATCAAGGTCCACCGCAAGGACCTTGTCTTGCACGCTGCGAATTTGCTGGCCGAGGGGACGATCGAGGAGACGTTCCCGGCTCGCAACCGCCCTTTGCTTGACGGCGAGGGCTGGCTGGCGACAATCCGGCCGGCGGGAGGTGCCGAGCGCGACGTCCTTGTGTATCATGGTCATCTTGCCTCGCTTCGCCAGATTGCCCATGAGGTCTTGAACAGTCCGGCCCTTCGTACTCGTACCGAGCGTAATTCGTTATAGAATAGTTGCTTGTGTTCGAGTGAAACTTATGTCGCCCCAGGCCGAGAACCCGGTTTTCAACATGATCAATGTTCGTGCTTGGGGCGGAAGGTTGGGGCGGGGCAGGCCCGTCCATCTTGATCGGCGGGAGCGGACGTGAGGCGGTCCACGCTCAACGGCAACTATCTCTGGGAGCTTGGCACACGTCGTCGGGCGTCGCTCTGGCGTCGCTTGACCGCGCCCCAGTTGTTCGTTGGCTCGTTCGCGCTCTTGATTTCTCTGGGCACCTTGGGTTTGAAGACCTTACCGGGGCTCTATACAGGCGCGCCGCTGACCTGGCTCGACGCCCTGTTCACGATCACCAGCGCCGTCTGCGTCACCGGGTTGACCGTGGTCGATACGGCCACCTATTTCACCCGCTTTGGTCAGGCGTTCATTCTGGTCTTTATCCAGCTTGGCGGCCTGGGAATCATCACGTTCACCACTCTGATTACCGCCGCTTTGGGGCGTCGGCTGTCATTGCGGAACGAGACCTTAACGTCCGGCGGCACGGAGGTTGCGCCCCATGTGGATTTCCGACGCCTCACCCGCGACGTGGTCTTGTTCACGTTCACGATCGAAGGTCTGGGAGCGCTCGGTCTCTGGGTGCTCTGGTGGCCGCAACTGGGCTGGAAGCAGGCGCTCTGGCATGCCGTCTTTCACTCCATCAGCGCCTTTTGCAACGCGGGGTTCTCGACTTTCACCGACTCGATGATCGGCTTTCAGCATTCTCAAATGACCCTCTTGATCATTGCGGGCTTGATCGCCAGCGGCGGCATCGGCTTCTTGACCATGGAGGAGCTTTATCTGAGGCGCAAGGCGAAGCGGCGCGGACGGGTCTTTCGGCTCTCCTTGCATTCGAGGATCGCCCTGACGACGACCGGGCTGTTAATCGTCGGCGGATGGGTCCCTTTGCTCGCGCTCGAATGGTCAAACACGCTAGGCGCTCTGCCAAGCTGGGAAAAGCCCATGAACGCGCTGTTCCTGAGCGTGACTCCCCGAACGGCGGGATTTGTTAATATTGATTATGCAAACGCATGTGACGGGACCAACTTCCTCACGATCCTTCTGATGTCGGTCGGCGGCTCTCCGGGTTCGACGGCCGGCGGCCTGAAGACGACGACGATGGCCTTGTTGGTCCTGCTGGTCTGGTCGCGGTTTCGAGGCCGGGAGATCACGAGCCTCTGGGGCCGGTCGATCCCCGAGGAAACCATCCAGCGGGCCGTTGGCGTGGCGGTGTCTTGCTTCACCGTGGTCACGATCGGCCTGTTCGTGCTGACCATCAGCGAGACGGGCAGGGGTCCTGCCGGCAATCATCATCAGTTTCTGATGGCGATGTTTGAGGCCGCCAGCGCATTCAACACGGTCGGCCTGTCCATGAATTTCACGCCCGGGCTCTCGCCGGTCGGCAAGTCTACGATAATCCTCTTAATGTTCCTCGGCCGCGTCGGGTTGCCGACCATCGGCGCGGCCCTGACGCTTGTCGCGCCGACGCCCGCCGGTGAGTTCCGTTTTGCCTATGAAGATGTCGTCGTTGGTTAGAACAAACGACGAGGGAGAGACTGGCCGTGAAGCGTTTCATCGTTGTGGGACTGGGGAATTTTGGTTCCAGCGTGGCTGAGTCGCTGCATGAGAAAGGGCACGAGGTCGCGGCGCTGGACGCCAATGAGGAGGCCGTTGACCGGATCGCGCCGTTCGTCTCACGAGCGGCCGTTGGCGACGGCCGCCTGCTCAAGACCCTGGAGCGGCTCGGGGCCAAGGGGGCCGACGTCGGCGTGGTCAGTACCGGCGACGACATCACCTCCAGCATCCTGGCGACGATGGCGTTGCGCGACCTGGGCATACCCGAGATTTACGTCAAGGTGATCTCCAGAGACCATGCGCGAGTCATGGATAAGATCGGCGTGACCGAGACGATCTTCCCCGAGCGCGAGTCAGGGATGCGCCTGGCGATGCGGATCGCCAGCCGAGGCATTCTCAATTACATCCGCCTGGGCTCCGCGTTCAGCATCCAGGAGATGGCCGTGCCTGAAACCTGGATCGGCCGCTCGCTCCGCACCCTGGAGTTGCCGCGCAAATACCGGATCTCGGTCATCGCCGTCCATGACATGCTCCGCGACGCGATGATCCCGATCCCCGACCCCGACGCCCCCTTGAAGGATTCCGACACCCTGTTAGTCGCGGGCAAGGACGACGACCTGGCAAACGCCGCCAAGGTTTCCTAGCCGTGTCATTGCCTGTCCGGTGGACGATCTACGATTAAGGTGTATTTGAATTTCCGGACTGGATGTCCGAACCAACGCACGGCGGTCTTTGGCGCGGTCGTTGATCCTGAGGCGACGTTCTGGCCTGATGGGGGTGTTGCGGCTAGAATCGGTTGTTTTGACGTACTCCGCCCCTTGAGATCAAGCTTCAATCACCCGACTACGAGGATGAAACAAATGATGCGGCGAGCCTTTTCCTTCCGACGGCCGGCGCTGGTGATCGCGATCGTGGGCCTCGGGCTCATGGCGGACCAAGCCGAGGCGCAGTGGGGCGGTGGTTACGGCGGTTACGGCGGTTACGGAGGCATGAATATGGGTATGTCTCTGTACGAACAAAATTTGGTCAAGGATCAGATGGCGGCGTTGAACGCTAGCCGCTTCAATCTCCAGAACGCCCAGACGGTGAAGTCCTATGAGGCCGCGAACCTGCTTCGCCATCAAGCCGTCAACACTGAACTCTCCAACATGAAGCTGCAGATGGACTTGCAGGAGCGTTACAACGCCTCTCCAAAGGCCAAGCAGTATGCGGCACTCTCCAGGCTTCAGGGGTTCCAGCAGATCCCGTTTGATCAGATGGTCAGCGAGAGCGGCAAGGTGAACTGGCCCAACGTCGTCCCTCCCAGCCTGGAACTCAACAGCAGGCGTGAAGCCGCCGAGCAGGCGATTGAAATCGCCGTCCAGGAGGCGAGGCAAACCGGCCAGGCGTCGGTCCAGAGCGTCAATCAGGCGCGTGAACTCTTGATCGCTTATGGACGTCCGACCCTCTCAAGGCTTCACACCCGCACTGCGACGAACCGGCTCAAGGGCTTCCTGGTGAACCTGGACGCCGCGCTCGAAGACATGGCCACGCCCCCCCCCAGCTCAGGAGAAATGATTTCGAATCGCGCCGTCAAACGAACCCGCCGTGGGACAACCGCCCTCGGCGGTCCAGTCTGGGCTGAGGACCACCGCGGGCGGCTGTCTCACATTTGTTCGCGACGTCAAGTCAAGCGACTTGCCTATCTTCGTCGTGGGCAAGGTTCCTGTTGTTCTTATTGACCCGGCTTCGGGGCGGCGACCGCCTTGGCGACGGCCTGGTCCAGGGCCTCGCCAGTCAACTCGAGGTGCTGGATCGTCCCGTCCCGACCGATCAGGAAGCTGGCCGGGATCGCCTTGACTCCGTAGGCTTTGGTGAGGTCCTCGGCGCCGTCGCCGCAGAGAACATTCGGCCAGGAAATCCGGTGGTCGAGCAAGAACCGGCGCACGACCGGCAACGTTCTGGCCAGGGGTTCTCCCCCCTCTCGCTCGCTATCCGCGTTCACGCCCAGGATGACGAATCCTTGATGGCCGTACTTTGATTTCAGGTCCATCAGGGCGGGAAGTTCGGAGATGCATGGTGGGCACCAGGTCGCCCAGAACTCGACGAGCACGACCTGCCCCTTGAGGCTGGCCAGATCAAACGGCTTGCCTTCGATGTCGGTCGCCCGGATCGGCGGGGCGGGCTTGCCGACCATGGCGAGGCGAGCCAGGCGAGTCCGGAAGTGCTCCTGGACCGCGGGGTTGGGCGAATGCTCGATCGCCAGTTCGCAGACCTTGCGGGCGATGTCGTACCTGCCGGCGCGAACCAGGCGCTGAAGGTACGCCTCGCCGACGGCCAGGGCGGTATCGGTCTCGATCCTCTGATCGGCCTCAGGACGCTTGGGGTTCGCTTTCAGAAAGGTGAGCAGGTCGTTGAGCGACTGGTCGTGCTCGCCGCGTTCGGCCTTGGCGACAAGCATGGTCAGAAACGCCAATGCACGATCTCTCTGGTCGGTCGGCTCGGTGGCCAGAAATTGCTTGGCGGCGAGCTCGGCCTCGACGAACATGTCGTTGTTGATCGCGGCCCTGAGAATTTCCCCATAGGCGCGATCGGCGTCCAGGCCATGGAGTTTGGCCGCCAGCTTGGTCAGGTCGGCAATCCGTCTGCGGTGCAACTCGGTGAGCTGACGGGTATACGAGGCGTCCAGCTCGTCGATCGTCGCGAACGCGCCCGAGGCCGGCTCGGCCCCGGGCTTCGCCCGCTCGTCCGCTTGCGGCAAGGCCAGGGCCGGCGCGTTGAGGCCGAGGCCCAGGATCGCGGCGGCCAGGGATGGAGCAATCCACGACGGAAGCATTGGGTCGGTCTCCTTTGGATCGGAGTTGGGGAAAGGCCGGTCCAAAGCCGGATCGTCGATCAAGGCCGTGGACCCATTTCATGTGGGGTCGAGAGAGTCACGCAACCGCGCCGGAACGCCGGACGATGTCGGTGCGGCCCCGAACTCCTTAGCAATGTAACCCGGCCCTCGGTCCATGCTCAAGGCATCCCTCCCCTCGACGTTTTCGCGGTCATGGGATTAGAGTATCTCGGCGACTGGAAATCGATTCACGCACAAACCGCCACCGAGGCACACTCCGTCCATGCTAGCAACCGGGGAACGTCCGCGTGAGCTACGTTGGTATCACGCCGGACCGATGCTCTTTGGAGATTGGGGGACCAGCCGACTCTACGTGCTCGGCCTGGCTTACGCCTTTACCGGCCGCGCCTCGTTCTGGTTCATCGCCGCGATGTGCGGCCTGATGATCGGCGTCGGCTGGAGTTATGAGATCATCTGCCGACTCTTCCCCGACGGCGGGGGGGTTTACTCGTCGGCGAGGCACCGTTCGCAACTCCTGGCCGTCATCGGTGGACTCCTACTTTGCGCCGATTACGTGGTCACGGCGTCGATGTCGTGCCTTGACGGCTTCCACTACCTCGGCGTGCATCACTTTCGGTTCCTGGGCTTGCCGCTCGACGCGCTGTTGACCGCGTTGACGATCCTCTTGATCGGCGGTCTGAACGCCTTCGGGCCGACCAAGACGGGCACGATCGCCATGGTCGTGGCCCTGGCGACGGTGGCCTTGACTCTGGTCATCGGCATCGCCTGCATACCACATTTGGGGTCACTGCGCGTCGAGTCGCCGTTCCGGCACGGCTACCTGCAATCCTGGGTCGGCTTCACTGAGTTGATCCTGGCGCTCTCCGGGGTCGAGGCGATCGCCAACATGACCGGGATCATGGTCCCGCCGGTCGAGAAGACCGCGAGGAAGGCGATCGTGCCAGTCCTGATCGAGATCGTCATCCTCAACTTGATCCTGGGCGCGGCGATGAACACTTTGCCCGACTCGATTCTCAACCAGAAGCTCGTCTTACCCAACGGGACCGAGACGCTGGCGCACACCGGCGACATGCTCAAGGTGATCGCC
>JBDTIR010000553.1:0-3823 GCA_039936275.1 Isosphaeraceae bacterium
TCAATGGGCCAATCCTCGCCTGATGGGTTCTGGTACGACCAAAGGGGGCACGAATGGGTCCTTCTTCTGGCAGGTTCGGCCCGGTTGCGGCTCGAAGGTGAGGAGCCGATCGACCTGACGCCAGGCATGTTCGTGGACATCCAGGCGCACCGGAGGCATCGGGTCGAGTGGACTGATCCAGAACGGCCGACGATCTGGCTGGCAATCCATTACGGAGATCAGGTTTGAACACTGACGACGAACCCCGGACCTTCGCCCCCGGCCCGAATCCGAACACCGTCCAGACCCCGGATGGCAAGGTCCACAATCCTCCGGAAGGCTGGGTTCTCCTTCCCCCTGGAGACCCTGGACTGACCCGCCGAGTCAAGGCCGCCGGGGACCACTGGATCGTTCAGGAGCGGGTGGGCCGGAGGACGTTCTCAAAAGGGGTCCTGGCCTCGTCGGCGACCATCGACCGGATTCGAGCCGAACTTGAGGCCGAGCGATCGACCGAGAGCTACGCAAAGAAGCAGGAGGCCGCCGCCAGGCGTCGCGACAAGGTCCAAGGCGAGTACGTTGAGGACTTCCAAGGGGCGGTTTTGGCCTTCCTCGCCTTCCACCCGAACCACGCCGACCTCGCCGGACGGCTGGCAAAGGCCGTCGCCGATCATGCCACGCCGGTCGGAAGTGGAACGGTCGCCAGAACGAAGCGCATCCCGGTCGAGGAGAGGGCCGAAGCCGCCGTCATCGCCTGGATGCGTCACCAGACCACCGCCTACGACTCGTTGGTGATTCCCAGGGTCAAGGGCGAGCGTCGCGAGGTCCGCCGGATGCTTGCCAGTCGCTCCCGGGAGTTGTTGCATCGGTATCGCCAAGGGGGGCCGATCGGCGATGATTGTCCCCTCAAGCAGGCGTTGACTGAAGCCAGGTAATCGTAAGATGGACATCTCTGAGCGATTTATTGAGAATGTGATTTATTATTGTAAATATTTCTTATGTGAACCTTAAAGCCGTTCACCGTGTCCGTATCGCGGATGGGCGGAACAAGGCTGTTTGGGCTTATTGCTTCAACGCCCATCGTAGTTCGTTGACGGTCAAGGAGGTGTGCCATGCATCCCGAGTTCTCCGAAGATCGCGACTCCTTTCGAGGTGATGTCCAAGCGCCGCAGAGGGTATCCTGAGCGAGGCCCACGTCAAGCGAGGCCGTCGGGTCGTCCACGGCGACAAGGAACTCATCGAGAAGCTCGGCCGCAACGACCCGTGCCCCTGCGACAGTGGGCGGTTGTTCAAGAAATGCTGCCGTAAGTCCGGTTGCTTTCGACGGCGTTGAGAGAGACCATTACGAACGGTAGACGCTTCTGGCGGCGGCGAGCCCCGGCCCGCCCCTCGATCGAAGGCCCTTGACGACCCGGCATCCGACGTTGCCGGGTCGTCCGGCCGGGTTTTCAGTGTCTGCCAGGGACTCCCACCATGCTCCTCGTCCTCTGCCGAGATCCACTGAAACCATCCCGCCCCGACCGGTCGTTCGAGGCCGAGGTCGTCGCCATCAATCGGCTGGGTCTGCCACCTGGCAAGTCCTCGAGCCAGTGCTCGCCGCATACCGGGGCTGGATGTTGATAGCGACCCGGTACAGTGGCCTTGTACGACGCCCTCCTGGCTAGAAACAGGGATGAATCGTCGAGATGAACGTCATCACCCAACCTTTCCTCGACCAGGAGCCCCGCTGGCCTCGGTCAGGCCGCCATATCCTGGCCCAGTTCGACGATGAGACCGTCGTCGTCTATCAGGCGTACCGCCCCGAGATCGGGCACTTTGCCGCTCAGCACGGCTCCTTCGGGGATGGCTTCAGCCTGAGCCGCATGAGTTGGATCAAGCCGAACTTCTTGTGGATGATGTACCGCTCGGGCTGGGGAACCAAGGAGGGACAGGAAGTCACACTCGCTCTCCGGCTTCGACGAGATGCCTTCGACGAGATCCTGAGCCTGGCCGTCCACTCAGCCTTCGTGCCCGACATCTACGGGCCCCTTGAGGGCTGGAAGCGTGCGGTCGCCAGTTCCGATGTCCGGCTCCAATGGGACCCTGACCACGGGCCTTCCGGCAGCCCACTCGAACGACGGGCGATCCAGCTTGGTATGCGTGGCAACGTCCTGGCCAGGTACGCCAAGGAGTGGCTGGTCGGTGTCGAGGACGTCTCCGGCTTGGTATCCGAGCAGCGGACGAACGCAGTGGTCCCGTTCGAGCGGCTGGTCACGCCCGGGGAGGACGTCTACCCGGTGGCCGATCCCGAGCTCGCCGCACGGCTGGGGTGTTCAGTTTGGGAGGGGTGATTTAGGGCGCAGGGAGACAAGGAATAAAGACCCCGACTGGCCGTTCTACATGGAAGACATAGCCGTTCTCGTCCAGGGCGTTGAACACTTCTAACCAACCCTCATCAAGTTCGATCACCAGCCTCGTCCATATTTCTAACGCCTTCCCTTCGATGGACATTTCGCCTTGCCCGAGCATCACCGATCTGATCGACGCTCCGACGGCGGGGTTGATCGCTTCAAGGCCATTGATGACCCACTTGACCGTCGAATCACCGATCGGGAACGGCAGCGACGTATCGTCGGCGAGCCAGAGGTCGTCGAATTTGGACCACGAGATGGCCACGAGTCTGCCCGACCCAGTGTAGAGTCGGATCGGGAGGTCGGCCCAGCTTACCCAGGTGCTGTCAGTCTGGAGCAGTTCTGCCGTCTCGTAGCGGGTGATCCTCTCGCCGACGATCGTAACGAAATGCGACTGGATGTCTTCAATTTTACGGTCGATCACTGTCGGGACCTCGATCAGATGTAGAGAGCGTCGATCCTATACCGGCGACACGTCCGGGACCAGGAAGACGCCCAGGTCATCCCTTCGGTCGGGTGGGCGACGTGGCGGGTGATGAACTCCTTGGGCCGATAATGCACCTGAACGGTCCTCTCGATGACCACCCCGAGCGTCACTCCCGGGGCGTAGCATGCCAGGTCGCTCCAGAGGAAGCCGTGGCCGAGGACCAAGAGCGTCCGGGGTCGTCTGGCGGATCGAGTTGATCCAAGGGGCCTGGTACAATTGACTGACCTCGATCAAGGTCGAGAACGAGATCGCCAAACCGGCAACCATCGTGGTCGAGGCCATTGGCAGGACGCGGCCAATGCCCAGAGTGTGTCTCCGCCATAAGTCGCCACGAAGCCCGGCAAGGCGTGTCCGAACCGGCGCGAGCCCAGGCCCAAGGCGACGGTCAGAAAGATCAAGGGGATCCAGATCAAAGGGGGGCGTCGTGATTGACAGATGGCCTTCTCCTTCCGGGTCGTTCGCCGTTATCGTAGCCCAAACAACCACGATGGACCAAGGACGCGAGCGACAACCATGGACTTGCAGCTTCAGGGCAAGCGGGCGTTAGTAACGGGCTCGACAGCCGGAATCGGGTTCGCCACGGCGGCTGGGCTGTACCGGGAGGGGGCCTCAGTCGTCGTCAACGGACGGACCCCGCAACGGGTCGATGAGGCCGTGGCCAAGATCAAAGGGCTGGGCGTCGGGGAGGTCTCGGGCATCGCGGCCGACCTGTCCAGCGCTGAGGGGGTGGCCGAACTGGTGCGGCAACTCCCCGAGGTGGATATCCTGGTCAACAACCTCGGCATCTTCGAGCCCAAGCCGTTCGAGGAGATCCCCGACACCGACTGGCTGCGGTTCTTCGAGGTCAACGTGATGAGCGGCGTCCGGCTCACCCGCCATTACTTGAAGGGGATGAAGGCCCGCAACTGGGGCCGGGTCGATGGTCAATACCCGGTCTGCGATCTCGCGGGGGAATCGTCCATCCTGCTCC
>JBDTIR010000554.1:0-6182 GCA_039936275.1 Isosphaeraceae bacterium
AAGAGGCCCAACGGCCGATGTGCTTAAAGGGTTGATCAAGCTGGCCGCGGCGGGCGTCAAGGTCCGCGAACGACAGCCCCACGGAGTCTGTACCCATGCTCGGCGGGCCGCCGCGTGCTTCCAGGCGGCCAGGGACCAGGCGGGGCCTCGACAACTCGGGCTTGATCTGGACGCCTGGATCCAGACGGCGATCACCGTCGCCGAGCATCCACCCTGCGACCTCGCGCCACCAGGAACAGCGGTTTCGCGGGTTTTTGAATTTCAGATCGATCCATGCTAACGTGATCTAGTTTATCTAATCAACATTGCGAGAGCCATAAATCTTGTAGGGCGTGTGAAGTACGCCAATCCCTGAATCGACCGGGGATTGGCGAGTTCCACACGCCCAACACGTTCAAAATGCCACACAATGGGCGGATCGGTCAGGCCGTGACGGCCGTTGAGGTTGAGGCTCGACGACGACGCCAGTAGGCGCCGAAGACGAGCGAGAGCACAGCGGTGATGACCAGGGCCATGCCTTCCTGGCCGCCACCTTCGGAGAAGCCGTAGCTGTGCAGGCCGACGCCGAGCACGAAATTCACCCCGTACCAGGCCATGACCACTGACAGGAAGCAGGCGACGGAAGCCGCGATCATGCCGAAGGTGTTGAGCAGGCCGGCAAACCGGCCGTGCAAGGGCACAAGGTAGACGAGCAGGGTAATCAGGGCCCAGACTTCTTTCGGGTCCCAGCCCCAGAACCGGCCCCAGGAGTAGTCAGCCCAGACGCCGCCGAGGATCGTTCCGGCGGCGATCAGGAGGACGCCGACCTGCATGGCGCGGTAGATGAAGTTGGCCAAGGGTTTGACCTTGCTCGCCGTCGCCTGCATCGCCATGCCTCGGGCGTCCAGCTTCGGGCGAGAGGCGGCGGCGCGGGCCTTGATCTCGTCAATCGTGGGCCTGGTCAGGGTGGCCGTCGCGGTCCCGCCGGCCGAGGCGCCGGCCAGCATGGCGTCGGCGCGCGGACGGGCCAGACTGTCCGCGATCGCGGCCTCATCCAGCGCGGCGTCGTCGCGGAAGGTCAGGCGGCTGATGAACTCGCCGAGGATCGCCGAGATTGGCGAGAGGGCCATTGTGCCGCCGGCGATGAACACGGCCGCCGCGGCCAGAGAGAACGGCTGGCTGGCCATCCAGGCCGGGCCCAGGCCTTGCTTGCTGGCGTAGTAGCCGACCAGGCCGAGTCCCGTCAACGGCAGGCCCGCCACCAGCGGGGCGAGCAGTTCATGGTAGCCGACCGAGCGTCGATAGGTCGCCGTCAGGTAATAGAGCGTGCCGATCAGGCCAAGGCCCATCGCCAGGGCGAACGCCGCGTAGCTGGAAACCTCGGTCAAAACGTGGATTGACAGCCAGTAATTGCTCCGCAGGACCGGGGTGAGTTCCTTGATGTTCGGGTCCATGATCGAGGGGAACCCGGCCGCCAGCAAGGTGCCCAAGAGCGCCATGCCCGAGGCGGCCACCGCGGCGTACTTCTTGCGGTAGACCAGTTCCAGGACCAGGCCGATGATCGCGGTAATCAGGGCGACCCAGATCACGGTTTCATACATGTTAGTCACAGGGGCCCAGCCGGAGATCCGCACCCGGAGGTAGAACCCGTAGCTTTCCAGGGCGATCCCGGCCACGATCGCCAGCATGCCGAGGCTGTACAAGGCCCGGTCTACCGCGCTGACCGCCGAGCCGGGCGATGCGGAGATCCCCACACTGATCAAGAGCAAGGCGAAGGCGAGGCCGTAGGCCATGGGCGCTTTGTAGAAGGGGGCGAGGTGGTTGAAGTGCACCTCTCGTTTCAGGGCGGCGACCGATGGGTAGTCTCCCGCGCTCTGGCCGAGGTCTCTGGCGGCCGAGACCAGGGCCAGGGCCTGTTTCTCAGGGCCTTGACCAGGCGCCTGGCGTTCACTGTTGAGGGCGGCGTGGTAGGCGTCTCGGAAGGCCTTGAGCTTGGCTTGGTCGTAGCCGGCCTTCACGAGTTCGGCCTCGTCGCCGTCGATCAGGAGCCTGATGGGCACCCAGGAGGCTGAATGGCGGAGCCAGGAGGTGAACCGCTCGTCAAACTCCTTGTCTTCGCCGGGGAGGGCCTGGTCCTTGGCCTGAAGGTTCTTCATGTGGTCTCTGAGGGTCAAGGCGGCGTCGAGCTCAACCGGGTTGAGGTCGCGTCCCTCGGAGGTCCTGGCCTTCTTGAAGGCTTCGGCCGTGTAGGCGAGGTACTGGGAGTTCACCGGCCTGGGCATCAGGTTGATGTCCATTGACTCCAGCCCGCGTTCGTTGCGGTCGCGGACGGCCTGGTAAGTCACCAGGCGGCGGCCGGCCTCCATCACCCGCTTCTCCAGGGTGGAGAGCTTGGGCGTGCCGGCACTCATTTCCTCTCCGCTGCCGCGTTTGCCGACGACTTCGCCGAACCAGTCGAAGAACGAGAGCTTGCGGTCGTCGACCGTCACTTCGGCCGATTCCAGATCACTGGGAGAGAGCCACTTGTGCGTGAGGTTCAGCTTGGCGGCCAGACGGTTGAGGTTGGCCTTCTCCTCGGCGGTCGCGCTCGAGAGGTTCGAAGCGTCGATCAGGTCGCCTGTCTCAAGTGTGCCGGCCCGGTCGGCCAGTTGGCGCAGGGTCTTGGCGTCGGCGGCCGGGGTGGTCGATCGGTTGGCGATGTCGGCGAGTTGTGATTGGATCGCGCCGGCGAGCACGGCCTGCTTCAGGGGCTGATACGGTTCGCCGTAACCGCCGAGCAAGATGATGTCCTGCTCGTCCCAGAAACTCGGGCGGGCCTGCCAGTCGATCAGGGCGGCGACGGGCTTCCAGGTCGAGAGGGTCTTCCCTTGCGCGTCCTTGAGGGTGATCGTCTCGCGGCCGTAGATCTGTTTGATCTCTTCGCGGGCCAGGGTGTCGAGCGGCTTGAGCCGTCCACGGTGCTGCGTGGCCATGTCGCCCAAGGTCTGGTAAGACTGGCCGGAGTCGGCAGGCGCGGCCCCCAGCGTCGCCACCAGGGCGAGAAGGCCGAGGGTCAGCCACTCGTTGCGTCGCATGGCGGTCGTTCCTCGAGGGGAGGTGGTCTGATTGGTTTGGTGAAAAAATATGTTCATAGAGGTTCGTCGTCGTTGGCGACGTCCACGGCCGACGGTTCCGCGGGGGTCGTCGGGGCCTGGCCCGCCTTGATCAGGGCCTTGCGCGCCCTGGCCTCAGCCCAGGCGCGTTCCTTCTTGCCGCCGTCGGTGAAGACGCCGGCCCGCATGTAAAATTGTACAACGATTCCGGAGACAACCAGCAGGCAGCCCAGGTAGATCACCTGCCAGGCCGGGTCGTAACGCGCCTGGAAGACCGACATGAACTGGCCGGTGCGCCGGCCAGACTCATCGGTCATCGGGATGTAGTTTGATTGGTAGAAGGTCCAGCCGCGATGGATCATCGGCTCGTTCATGGAGACCGTGATCGGCCGGTCGGCGATCGCCTTCGCGGTGTCAGTCAAGAGCACCTGACTGGTGAAGCTCGACGGGGTCGCCGTGCCGGGATCCATGCCAACGTCGAAGTCAGTCAGTTTGAGGTCGAAGCCCAGGTCTTTGCGGTCGAAGTCATAGGCCAGGCGGTAGGCTCCGCCGGGGAACTGGACGTCCTGGAAGTGCGGGCTCAGGTCAGGCGTCCGGCGCATCCAGAAGGTCTCGGTATGATCGCCGACGGTCATGCGGACTTCGCAGGCGGGGATGCCGTTGTTCAAGTCTTGCTTGGAGAGTGTCACCGGCTCACAAACCATTCGGGTGCGGCCGGAGGGAACTAGCTCATCGACCCGGAACGAGAGCATCATCGACCCTTTGCCGCTGAAAGGCATCGAGCGGCCGGTGGTCAATGGGCCGATCCCGCGGAGGCCGTGCTTGCCGTCGTTCTCGTCGCGGCCGAAGGCTCGGTAATAGAGCGCTTTGTCTGAGGTTCCCATGATCTCGATCACGCCGAAGCGGCCTTGCAGGGCTGCCCCTTTGGGCGCGAGGCTCGGCGGGGTGAAGTAACCGATCCGGACCAGTTCTTGCCCGTCCGCGAATTCTCGGGGGTTGATGAAGCTGGGAACCATCGGCCAGGCGGCCCAGCCGTAATGGGGGATTTCGGGGCCGTCCCCCTTCTTGACCTTGAACAGGACGGCGGGGACGACGCCGTCGCCTCCTTCGCCGCCTTCGACCCAGTGGGGGTCCAACTCGGCGGGCACGGGGGCCATCACTTTCTTGTCAAAGGTGACGGTCAGGTCACTCTCGGGCAAGAGCACCGACTTGCCGGCGGGGTCGTCGGCGACGGCCCACTCGTAGATCCGGTCCTTACCGGCTTTGTCTTTGTAGTGGATGCGGGCCTGGCTGTCGGTCAAGGGGTTGGCCGGCGGGTGGAGGAAGTCGTCAACGATCTGGGCGACGTTCGGGCCGCTGGCGAATTGGAAGGCGATCATCGCCGGGCCGAGCGATTCGGTGGCTCGGCCGATCCTGGGGTTGCTGGCGACCATCCAGCCGCCGTCTCCGTGGCCTTGATTCAGCACGTTCCGGGCCTGGGGCATGTTCGGCGTCTTGAGCATTAACGACGCCTTGAGCATCGGCGATCCTTCCCCGGAGGGGTCGGGCTCGCGAACCGGCAAGGGGGCCGAGGAGGCCGGCAAGTAGCGACTGACCTCGATCTGGAACGGGTCCTTCAGCGCGGTCAAGGTCTCTTTGCGGTCGGCCGACCAGGCGAACGAACCGCCGAAGAAGGGATAAACGAATTCATCCGCGCCGGCCCCGTGCGGGTCGGGTTTGCGGACCCGAACGACCGGATGGTCAAGGCGGACGACCTGACTGACCGGGGCGCTGCCTTCGAGCATGCCGACCTGGCCTTCGTCGGCGATGTTCACACTGATGAACGAGCCGAGCAAGACGATCAAGAGCCCGGTATGGGTGATGACGAACCCGGTTTGCCGCTTGGTCCAGGGGTATCGGATCAAGGCGGCGCAGAGGATGTTGGTCGCCAGGAACGCCAGCAAGATGGCGAACCCCTTGCTCCGGTAGACGAACTGTTGCACGGCCCCGGTGCCGTACCAAGATTCGATAAACGTGGCCAGGGCCAGGGTCGCCGCCAGGGTTGAGAGGCTAAGCACGGCCAGCTTCAATGACGCCAGGAAGCGGTAGGCTGAGTCGAACCCCCGCAAGATCCAGGGAACCTGTTGGGGATCGGCCGTCTTCTTCGAAGAGGGTGGCCCGGCTGAGGAAGATTTCTTGGTGACGGTCGCCATATCGATCCACCTGAAGGGAGGGAGGGCGTGCCCGAACCGGCGGGGCAAGGGGAGGGCGGGTGCGGTTCGGCCCGTTTGCGTCGTCAAAGTCGCGATCGACGCATTGTAGCCAAAGCCGCGTCGTGCAGGCTACCCAACCCGAAAACCAGGCCGCCCGTTTGCGCCTCTGTTTGTTACGGAGGATCAAGGGCGGCGGTTCGGGCCGGATCTGTCAGCCATTGTACCGACGAGGTCCGCGAATCTCAACTCAACGTAAGTCTCGCGGTTCAAATTTTATAGAATCGCGGGCGTTCTGATTCCAATCGATTTCTTATGCCATTGAAATTGTGAAATCAGAATCCAAAGAATCCAAGAAAGCCTTGACGGCGCGCGGGGGGAGGCAGCTTGCCTTGATCGCGGAGGGCCTGGGCGCGCTGGACGAGGTCTTCGACCGGTGGGTTGACTGAGGGGACCAGGGTGTAGTCAAAGACGCGCTCGTCGCGGAAGGTGAACGGGATCAGGTTCTCGGTGAAGAACTCGGTGAAGAGGTTGTCCCACCAGGGGGCGTTAATCGGCTGGATCACGTGCAGGGTTTGATATCCGGGGGCCATCAAAACGATGTCGCGTTTGCCGTAGTAGACGAACTCGCGAGACGCGGGGGTCGGGCCGAATTCTTCGTTGTTGACGTAGGCGATGGCCGGCACATTGGTGCGGATCGTGTACCGCCGGTGGACGCAGCCGGACAGCGCCAGAAGCGCCAGAACGGCCACCCAGAGTCCGCGACCTTGATGGCCTGCCATGTCCGTCGGCCTCCATTTTGTGATTTTGCCGATGCCGACCGAATCGAGAACGGACGACGCCTCACTTTGTCGAACGACGAGGCGAAGGGAACGACTTGAACGCACCTCCAGGACGCAGCGCGGGCGAGGAGGGCGGCGGA
>JBDTIR010000555.1:0-4216 GCA_039936275.1 Isosphaeraceae bacterium
CTTGAATCGAACGCCTGGCGACTCGCGTTGTACTCCTGGAACGAGAGCCTGGGCGTCTCGTGTTTGAGGATGGCGCGAACCGACCCCATGACCGAGAGGTTCATCGGCAAGGACATATGGTCGGCGCCCGAGACCCGGTAGGTCCGCACTCCGGGAAGCATCGCCAGGGTGTCGGGCACCGTGCCGTCGCCGGGAACCAGTTTGCCCGACGGCGAAAGCTTGCCATTCTTATCATAGGCTGCGGCGCCGACGGTCGGTCTGTCGCCGAGGATGATGGTGGTGCAGTCATTGAAGAAGGTCGTGTCAACCTGCCCGGTCCAGCCGAACCCGTACTTCAGCCGATCGGCCTCGGCGCCCGCCTTCCAGAAGTCTTTGTCATTCAACTCCTTGGGGTTGTAGCCGTTGGCGGAGAGCGCCGGGTTCCAGGGCAAGAGCTGGTAGAGCCCGGTGAACGACTGCATCACCCTCTCGAAGTTCGGTGGGATCTTCACGCCGAACTTGCGGGCCATGTCGAGCGATTCGTGCGTGCCGGCCAGGGCAAACACGGCGGAGAAGGTGCCGAAGGTTGCCGGACCCAACAGGACCAGGTTATTTACCAGGCGACGCGCCTGGGCCGCGCCAAGGATCTGGATGGCGCGCCTGGCGACCAGCGACCCTTGCGAGTGGGCGATCAGATGGAGCGGACGCGGCTTGCGACCCAGCCGCGCGCGAATCTGGTCGGCCAGAATCACTGCTGAATGATCAATATCCTTGCGCCAGTCAAAGGCGTGGATTGCAACAGAGTATCGCCGGAGTTCCAGGTCGGCCGCCATCAAGTCATAGATGGCCGGTATGGGGCCTGGAGCCTCGATCCGGACCCCCACCGCCGCGTCGTGATCGAGCACGCCCTTCTGGTAGGAAGCGAGCTTCAATGCGTTAAGCGGGCCGCCTTGGATGACCAGGGATGGGTCAATCCAGATCAGGCCGTTTGGGCCGTCCACATCGCTGAGTCTGCTGCCCATGAACCCGGGGACGATGATCACGTCGTCGGTGCTGAAAAAGAGCTCGAGCCGGGCACCCGATTTTCTCTCTTGAGCCCGAACGGCCAGCAAATAATTGAGCTGCTGGCGGGTGATCAACCGGTCGTCGTCGTCCAGGGTCGGATCGTCCGCCTCGGCCTCAAGCGTGGCACGGCCATCGGGTTGGTCAAGCAACGCCAGGAGCGACCCAGCCTGAGTAATCCGCTGGCGACGCCACTTTTGATCAAGAATGGGGGGCGAAGACACGGCGCTCTCCTCCAAGTTCGCTTCAGGTCACAACCCTAGTGAACCTCAAAAGAGAGCGAACCACAACAACATTCTGTTGTCGTGGTTCGGTTTTTCGCTTTTTTTGAGCCAATGGACCAAAAGTGGGTTTTCGATCCGCCAACGGTCTATGGAACCTCTTGATCGCCGGTCAGACTCCCACCTTCCGCGCGCTCGAACGCTCGGCGCGGCGGCGGCCGTCTTCGGTCAGCATCTTCTTGCGCAAGCGAATCTTTGAAGGGGTGATCTCGACCAGTTCGTCCGATTCGATGTATTCGAGCGCGATTTCCAGGGTCAAGATGCGTGGCGGTTTGAGCAAGACGTTCTTATCACTGCCCGAAGCTCGCATGTTGCTCAGTTTCTTTTCCTTGCAAGGGTTGACTTGCAGGTCGTCGTTGCGGGCGTTCTCGGCAACGATCATGCCTTCGTAGACGTCGTCGCCGGGCTGAACGAACATCGTGCCGCGCTGCTGAAGGTTGTCCAGGGCGAAGGCGACGACCTGGCCACGGGCCATGCTGACCATCACGCCGTTGGCTCGGCGGGGGATGTCGCCGCGCACAGGCTGGTAGTCGTGGAAGTTATGGTGCATGATCGCCTCGCCCTGTGTGGCGCTCATCAAGCGGTTGCGCAGTCCGAGCAAACCTCGGGCGGGAATGGTGAATTCGAGGTGGGCGTAGGCTCCCTTGACGTCCATCTTGCTCATCTCGCCCCGACGGCTGCCGACCAACTCCATGACCGGCCCCATCTGCCCGTGGGGCACGTCCACCACCAGGTATTCATAGGGCTCGTGCTTGACGCCGTTCATCTCACGGACGATGACCTCGGGCTTGCCGACGGCCATCTCAAACCCTTCTCGACGCATCGTTTCGATCAAGACCGAGAGATGCAAGAGGCCGCGCCCGGAGACGGTGAACGAGTCGCGTTCCTCGGTCGGCTCGACCCGCAAGGCGACATTGGATTGCAGCTCGCGGTCGAGCCGGTCTCTGAGGTGTCGCGAGGTCAGAAACTGCCCCTCGCCGGTCAACGGGGAGTCATTGACGGTGAAGAGCATGCTCAGGGTTGGCTCGTCCACCTCGATCCGAGGCAGAGCGACGGGCTGATCCGGGTCGGCGATCGTGTCGCCGATATCCACGCCGCCCAGGCCGACCACGGCGACGATGTCGCCGGCCTCGGCCTGCTCAACCTCGGTCCTGCCGAGCTTGTCGAACACGAGCACGCTATCAATTGTGCCTGTCTTGGTCACACCGCCGGCCTTGATCAAAGTACCCCGCTGGCCCCTGCGAATCCGTCCGGACTGGATCTTGCCGATGGCGATCCGGCCGACGTACTCAGAGAAGTCGAGCGTGGTGCAGAGCAGTTGCAACGGGCCGTCGGGCGCGACTTCGGGTCCCGGACCTTTCTCCAGGATCAGGTCCAGGAGCGGCTTGATGTCGCCGGAGGTCGCCTTCGAGTCGTGCGAGGCGAAGCCGCCTCGCCCCGAGGCGAAGATGTACGGGAAGTCGAGTTGGTACTCGTCGGCCCCGAGTTCGACGAAGGTGTCAAAGATCTCGTCAAGAACCTCGTTGGGCCTGGCGTCTGGGCGGTCGATCTTGTTGATGACGACGATCGGCCGCAGCTTGTTGGCGAACGCCTTGCGCAAGACGAACTTGGTCTGGGGCATCGGCCCCTCGAACGAATCGACCAGGACCAGGCAGCCGTCGGCCATCTGGAGCGTGCGTTCGACCTCGCCGCCAAAGTCGGCGTGTCCGGGGGTGTCAATGATGTTGATCTTGGTCTCGCCATAGGTGATGGCGATGTTCTTGGCCAGGATCGTGATCCCCCGCTCGCGCTCCTGGGGATTGGAGTCGAGGATGCAATCACCCACGAGCTGATTGGCCCGATACTGGCCAGACTGGCGGAGCATCGCATCAACCAGGGTGGTTTTTCCATGATCGACGTGCGCGATAATGGCTACGTTACGGATGTCGTTTCGTCGGTTCATGTTGGGCTTTGTCCGCCGTCGAAAAGGGGCGGGATGGGGGAGCGATCGAGGGGACCAGTCGGGATCGGGGGAACCAGTCAAAGGGGATCCCAGGTCGGGGTCTTGATTATACGCCCTGATTTCGTGATCGACAAGGCCGAATGGGCTGGATTTGAGTGCAGGAGTGCAGCAACGAGGCTTGCCAGGGTCTCGGCTGGGGGATGGTCTCTCGTCGTAATGATTGAATGGTCCTTGACGCCCGATAATTCAAAGAAAACAATTCATTGCCGAGTTCGGCGGCCCGAATCGCGGCGTTCGCAATTTCGGTGAGGCAGCCAATTCAAGGTTAGGCGGCAAGGAGCGAAGGCCGAGGATGGATGAGCTTCTGCATCAGATCGTTGGTGAGCAGCTCAGCGCCATCACGTTCCTCACCGACTACTATCAGTTCCAGTTCGACGGTCCGACTTTCAATATTCTCACGCCGGTGACGGTCATCTCGGAAGCAGGGCGTGTGCGAAGCGGCGACGATCAGTTTCGCAACCTTGTCTGCGGCCAGATCGGTAAGGTTGTCCGCGTCGCTGAGGTCCGGGAATGCGAGGCGATCGCACTATCGTTCGAAGACGGTAGCCAGCTCTTGTTCTCATTGGCGGAGTCGGACTATCCTGGGCCGGAGGCGGTCATCTTCACCGGGCATGGAGGCCAATGGGCCGTACTCTGATGCTGAGGACTGCCGGGTGCAACGGGTTGTACTTAACCTGTGAGGGGGCCTTGGATTACGTCGCACAGGTTGAGTACACACCCGTGTCATCCGAGCGACCACGGCCACTCGTCCAACTTACTCCACCGGACTGCCAAAATGGCAGTTGAAACTATGAGAGGGGGAGGTCGAGCCGACGAGCCGCAGGGGCTCTGAGCTTGTGGTAAACCTTAGAGGTAGTACCAAGTATCTCCTGGCCCCACAGTATCGGAGCAC
>JBDTIR010000556.1:0-6352 GCA_039936275.1 Isosphaeraceae bacterium
CGTCAAACGGGCCGTACTTCTGAAGGTGCGGCAAGACCGGCCCAAGGCCGCCCGGATCGGTTCGTAAGAGAATGCGGTCCAGGTCGGCCAACAACTGGATATAGCCAAGCGTCTTCCCCTGGGGACTCGTCACGAACGCCTCGCAACCCTGGCCCTCTGGCAGGCGTTTGACCTCGTTGGTTGTGAGGTTGTGGAGGAATTTGGCGCGGTCGGGGCCGGTGACGTCAAGGCGGACGCGGGCCGATCGGTCAATGAAGCCGACATGGCGGGCCACCGCGGCTCGGGCTGAGTTCAGGTTAGGCATGAGCGTTCGCGGCTCTCTTTTTCTCGGTTAAGAACGTGTAAATTGTGGTTACGATCGATTTTGTTCGATAGTTGTCCGGTCATTGTCTGAAGACCCTCGCTCGGACTGGCGGCCCGGGTGCAGGCAGCCGGCCTGCGCCTGGTCTCGGTGGCGGCGGGGCCGGGACCCGAGCGCCTGGTTGGCGTCGGCCCGGGGGGTTGGGCAACGCATCGTTGGCGGGCAGGGGGTTTTGCAACAGCTTGGCCCGTTTGGCGAGGTAGGCCGACCAGGCGGCGCGTGGGTTTTTGATCTCCGAGAGCTGGGGACCGCTCGGGGTTTCCTCGATCCGCTGAACGGGTGAAGCGTCGAGGGAACGGAGGTAGGCGATGGTTCCTTCGGCCCGGTCGTAGTCCTTCATTCCCAGGTAGATCTGGGCGCGAAGACTGAGCAGGCGAAGACTCCGGTCAGGGCCGTTGGCCGCGGATTCATAGAGTTCCAGAGCGTCCAGGGCGGCTGGGTAATCTTCACTGAGGAAGGCGAAGAAGAGGCGGGCCTCGTTGAGCAGCCCTTGCATGGCCGGCTCGACCGAAGGCGCGTCGGTTGGCCGTTCGCAGAGCGGGCGGGCCAGCCTGGCCAGGCGGCGGAGGCGGGAATGGAGCGTGTGATCGGGGGGAAACTCCCCGGGGATCGGCAAGAGGGTGGGACGTTCGACCGCCGTCCCATCAAGCTGGCCCGAGGGAAGCGATGCGCGGAGCAGGTCGGCGGCGGCATGAACCAAGACGGCGAGCCACTCGGCTCTCGCGGTGTCGTCAGGAACGATCGGCGTGAACTTGTCCGGGTTCAAGCCAGGAGCGGGCTCACAGAGGGCAGGGGGCGAGAGCACCCCTGGAGGTCCGACCCGCAGCGACAAGATTCCTCCCGCTGGCGAGGCGGTAAGGGCCCCGACCAGCACGCTCAGATCGACGGGAATAATCGGTTTTATTACGTTTTGTTCACGTCCATTGCGCAGGCGGGTCCAGATAATCAAGGACTCCTGGCCGTCGGTCGTGGTGGTCGAGAACAGGTCCAGGCCGTTGGGGTCGATGCAGAACGAGGCGCCCAGGAGCGTCTTGTCGGGACCAAGCGGCTTGCGGTCGTAGAAGAGTGATTCCTTGAGGTTTTCGACCTGGCCGTTGTCGACCCTGACCCGCACGAGTGGCGTCTGAACCCCTGCGGGCGTGGCAAGGCGGTGGACGATCGTCACGGTCTGGCTGTCTCGCGACCATGCCGGCGCGGGGAAGCCGCTGGGTTCGTCGACGTCGAGGAGGAGCCTGGGCTCGGCGACCCTGGTGTCGAGGCAGTAGAGCCCCTCAGAGGCCCCGGCGCGGTAGAAGGCGAGTTTGGCACCGTCGGGCGACCAGGACGGGAGGAAAGCGTCAGGGATTTCCTTGAGCAACCGGCCGTTATCGGCGCGAATCACGGCCAGGCCGTGCGGCTGAAGGATAGGGACGGCCAGGTACGGCCCGTCGGGGCTCCAGGCAACGGCCGCCGCGGGCAGGTCGGCCGCCTCGGGCTTCGCCTCGGTCAAGGGGCGGCTGAGGATCACCCGCCGATGGCCAGGGGCGTCCTGGACGACGATTTCATACCGCGATCGCCCGTCGGCCTCGGTCACGAGGCGGCCGTAGGCCAGGGCGGTTCCGTCGGGGCTCCAGCCGGGCGAGGTCAACGGACCTTGAGAATCTTCGAGCAAGACCGATTCCAGGGTGTCGGCCCGGGTCGCCCAGAGCCGATAACCTTGAACAGGGCGGCGCAACGACACCCGCGTTCGGGTCGATCCGAGCGGGGGGTTCGCGTCCAGGAGCCACCCGGGCGGCAAGATCTCCTCAATCGGGCGCATCGTGAGAGTATAGGCCAGCCAACGGCCGTCTGGCGACCAGGGTACCGGAGCATGCAGACAACCCAGAAGCATGACCGAGCCAAGGAAACTGACCCACAACGAGGCGCGCGGCATCAGGTCGTTCTCGTCGGGGGTGGACCCTTTCGGAGCATTGGCCGAGCCCGACTCGACCGCTCAAGAGGCCCTCAAGTTCACGTAGAGCATTCTTCGACCAAGTATAATGCCCAGCGCCCCTTGCCGACTACCATCTTGCCCTTTTTGGAAATCGGCGAGGCCCAACCTGCGCGATCGGGTGATCTTTGCCTTTTGGGAAATTTGGCGACTTTTGGTGGGTTGGTTTGACCTGGCCGAGAATCGTTGTAAACTGAAAGTGACTGAGGTTCGAATCAGGATGGCGAACAAACGCAGGAGAAGAGTCGCAATCCCTTGCGACATGAGGGACAAGCCTTTACAATGACCAACTTGATTGACGAGTGTCAGGCTGCGGATATTTGATTCACCGCCATTCGGGTTCCTTGTTCGTCGGGAACCTTCGCCATCCCTTGGAACCAGTCATGCGATTCGTCTTGATCGATCGAATCCTCGACTTGCAACCAGGCAAAAGCCTGGTGGCGGTCAAGAATCTCTCCCTGGCCGAGGAATATCTGGCCGACCATTTTCCAGGTTTCCCGGTGATGCCGGGAGTCCTGATGCTGGAGGCCCTGACCCAGGCTGGGGCGTGGTTGATCCGGGAGACTGAGGATTTCGCTCACAGCGTGATCCTTTTGAAGCTGGCCCGCACGATCAAATACGGCAGTTTCGTCGAGCCCGGCCGGCAACTTGAACTGCGCGTCGAGGTGATCGAACACGGTGAGCGAGATACGGTGCTCAAGGGTAAAGGGGTGATCGACGATCAGGTCATGGTTCAGGGGCGAATCACCCTGACCCGCTACAATCTTCGAGAACGGAACCCGGCCTTGCACACCACTGACGCCCAGATCGTCTCCGGATTGCGCGATCTGTACGCCACACTCCGCAAAGGGTCGGTCGGGGCGCGTGCCATGGTTCGGATCAGCGCGTCACCGGTCAGGGAAGCGGCATTGACCAAAGTCCAACCATCCTGAGGGTTCGCCCGGTTTGCTTTTGCCGTCAAGATTTCAAGTCGGCAAGGTCATCGCGCCGATGACCTTGCAAGATCAGATCAAATTTCGCAAAATAGGGTGAGTCGCCCGGATCGGTCTCGCGAGACTTCCAAGGGTGACGCCTGCCGAGACTACCTCTTCTGAATCACACCGACTGGACCGTTTCGACGCTCTTTCAATTGATCTTGAGATAACGCACAAGCCAGGGCGGGCCAGAGGTACATCCCCGCGGTGGGATGAGATGAGGGTCTTGTACCTTTCGAGGGTGATATGCCGACGCACGACGAGATCTTTTTGAAGGTTCAAACCACCCTGGTCGACGCCCTTGGAGTGGACGAGGAGGACGTCACCACCGACGCCACCTTGTTCAACGAGCTGGGGGCCGAGTCAATCGACATGCTGGACATCGTGTTCCGGCTGGAACGAAACTTTGGGATCAAGATTCCCAGGGGAGAACTCTTCCCGGAGAACATCTCCGACCCTGAACTGGTCGAAAAAGGCAAACTGACGACCAAAGGGCTCGCTGAGATCCAGCAGCGCATGCCTTACGCCGACCTCACCGAGTTCGCCGCCGATCCCGAGGTGGACAAACTTTTTGACCTGTACACGGTCGAGACTCTCGTTCAGTATGTCTGTAGCAAGCTTGAGGCGCAAAGCCAGAGCTAATTGGCTGCGGGTCGCGCGGCGTACCAGCCCGGAGGGCTCGCCGCACTCCCTTTTCTCTTTATTTTGGCCAGGCGGACTCGCCGCTCATGAGATGGATCTGGATCGACAAGTTCTTGGAATTCCGTAGCGGCCAGTTCGCTCGCGCGATCAAGAACCTGACGCTGGCCGAGGAACACCTGCACGACCACCTTCCCGGTTACCCGGTCATGCCGGCGTCCTTGATTATTGAAGGTCTGGCTCAGACCGGCGGTATCCTGGTCGGCGAGGCGGGCGGGTTCACCGAGAAAGTCGTGCTGGCCAAGATCCCCCGCGCCGAGTTTTTCGGCGTGGCCTGCGCCGGCGACCAGCTCATTTATGAGGTGACGCTCACCGACATGCGTGCCGAAGGGGCGGTCGTCTCGGCGAAGGCGTTCCTCGAAGGGGAACTGCTGGCTGACGTCGAGATCGTCTTCGCCCACCTGGACAATACCCGCTCGAATCAGATGTTCGGGCCGAAGAATTTCGTGTTTACCCAGCAATTGTTGGGTGTGCTAGACCTGGCCAAGGCCCAGGAGCGGGCCCGCCTGGCCGAGACCGCACTGGAAAATAACGGCGAGACTTCTGAATCGACCCCGGTCATCGAATAACTGTGAGCCTGTTTAACCGCTTTGAAATCGATCATCCTGCTTCGTCCCATCCGCCGGATCAGGGCCTTATTCTCGGATTGTACCGAACCCCGACGGGCGTCTCCCGCCGAGCGGCCCTAGCGTGAGTCTCCCCATGCTTTCATCCAAACGCCGCGTGGTCATCACCGGTCTGGGTCTGGTCAGTCCTCTGGGCATCGGGCTGGACGCCTACTGGTCGGCCCTGGCCGACGGTCGTGGTGGCGTCGGCAAGCTCCGTGCTTTCCCGGTCGAAGGCCTGCCCAACGACGTCGGCGCCGAAGTCACAAACTTCGATCCTAAGGCTCTGGCGGTCCCGAAACACCGCAAACCCTTGGCCCGCAATCTCCGCGTCATGGCCCGCGACATCCAGCTCGCCGTCGCCGCCGCCGAGCTGGCAATGGTCGACGCCGGCCTGGCCGACGGGGGCTTCGACCCGACCCGGATCGGCGTCGACTTCGGTGCCGGCCTGATCTCGACCGAACTGGACGAGCTGGCCCCGGCGATCAACCTCGCCTCTCAACCCGACGGTACGTTTGACTACCACGTCTACGGCCGACAAGGAATTCCTGAGATCCCGCCGCTCTGGCTCTTGAAGTACCTGCCCAATATGCCGGCCTGCCATATCTCAATCCTTTGGGACTGCCAAGGGCCGAGCAACTCGATCACCCAGGCCGAAGCGGCCAGCAACGTCGCGATCGGCGAGGCCTGCCGGATCATCTCCAGAGACCGCGCCGATGTGATGATCTCCGGAGGCGCGGATTCCAAGATCCACCCCTTGAGCATGATCCGGATGGGTCTGCTCAATCAGATGTCTCGGTGGCAAGGTGAGCCCAGCGGGGCCTGCCGGCCGTTCGATCGCGACCGCGACGGCTGGGTCCCCGGCGAAGGGGCCGGCCTGGTGATCCTGGAAGAATATGAGCATGCCGTGAACCGCGGCGCGCGGATCTATGGCGAGATCCTTGGTTACGGCTCCGGTTGCGACGCGATGCCAGCCGGCGGCCTTGATCCCGATGGAAGAGGCACCGAGCTGGCCATCCGGGCCGCCTTGCGTGACGCCGGCCTGGAACCGGCCGACATCGGTCACGTCAACGCCCACGGCGCGGGAACGGTCGAATCAGACCTGGCCGAGGCCCGAGCCATGGCCAGGGTCTTCCATGCCGACGGCCGCCGGGTACCGGTCACGGCCCTGAAAGGGTTCTTTGGCAACCTGGTCTCGGGCTGTGGCGCCGTCGAGTTGATCGGGAGTCTGTTGGGAGTCAATCAGGGTCTGATTCCTCATGTGCTCAACTGTGACAACCCCGACCCGGCCTGTGACCTTGACCTCGTGCTCGGGGCCCCTCGACCGACGTCCAACCCAGTCTTTCTCACCACGAACCTGACCCGACACGGCCAGGCCGCCGCCTTGATCGTCCGTGGCAATCCGTTGCCCGAGCCCACCGATTCAAAGGCCGATCAAGACGCCATCGTTTCTCAACTTAAAGCAAAGGGTTAAGCGCCATGGACCGCCGAGTCGTCGTGACCGGGATGGGGATGGTCACCCCCTTGGGCCGAGACCTAGAACAGACCTGGGCCACCCTTCAAGAAGGACGCAGCGGGGTGGACCGGATCAGTTTGTTCGACGCCTCCTCGTTCCCGACCCAAATTGCCGCCGAAGTCAAGAACTTCCGCCTGGATGACTACCGAGACGACGCCGACCGCTGGCGAGAGCACTGCCGGAATACCCAGTTCGCCCTGGCTGCCGCCACGATGGCGATCGATCATT
>JBDTIR010000557.1:0-5319 GCA_039936275.1 Isosphaeraceae bacterium
TGAGCGTCTCGGCCACCAAGCCTTGGCCGGCGAACGCGGCGTCGCCGTGGATCAGGATCGGCACGCCGAGCTTGCGGTCGCGGTCCTTGAACCGGCGCTGCTTGGCGCGCATCCGGCCTTCGACCACCGGGTTGACGGCTTCGAGGTGGCTGGGGTTGGGCGTCAGCGAGAGGTGGATGTTGTGGCCGTCGGCCGTGACATGGTCGGCCGAGAACCCCAGATGGTACTTCACGTCGCCGTCGCCGGCGACGGTCTTGGGCAGGTTCCCTTCGAACTCGCTGAACAGCAGGCCGTAGGGTTTATTCAAGGTATTGGCCAGGACGTTGAGCCGGCCGCGGTGCGGCATGCCCAGGACGATCTCGCGCACGCCCCAGCGACCGGCGCGTTCGATCACGGCGTCGAGCAAGGGGATGAGCATCTCGCCCCCTTCGAGCGAGAATCGTTTCTGGCCGATGTAGTGGGTGTGCAGGAAGGTCTCGAACAGTTCGGCGGCGTTGAGCTTCCAGAGAATCCGCCGCTTCTGTTTGATGTCGAACCGGGGGTGGTTGCGGATCGGCTCCATCCGCTCCTGGAGCCATTGGCGGACCCGTGCGTCACGGATGTGCATGTACTCGACGCCGATGCTCTGGCAATAGGTCTGGCGAAGGACGTCGAGGAGGTGGCGAAGGGGTGCGAGCGGAGGGTCGGTCAGTTTGTTGTAGAAGTTGTGGTCCAGGTCGGCCTCGGTGAGACCGAAGGTGGACAGCTCAAGCATCTCGTGAGAGTCACGAGGGGGGGTCAGTTTGAGCGGGTCGAGATGGGCCAGGTAATGGCCGACCTCACGATAAGCGTTGATCAGCCAGGTGACGGCGGCCTGGGTTCGGGCCGCGTCGAGTTCGGACTCGCCGGGCGGCTGGCCGTCATGGGCCGCGCCCAGCTCGAACCCCTCGAAGAAGGACTGCCATGAGTCCTCGACCGAGATAGGGTCATGACGCCAACGCTGGTAGTTTGCCTCGATAAGATCGAGATTCCAGCGACTCGCGACTGACGAGCGATTCATGGAAATAGATCCCATACTTGGGACGCGACCGAACCGGTTATTACGCCCGCGTCAAGAGCCGGCATCTGCTCGGAATTCGAGCCGCGCGGGGGAAGCGCGGCACCCATGACACCAGCATACTCCAAACGGCCGACAACCCCCAGTGCGAATCGACCCGAACTTTCTCACCCAAATCGTAGAGTCGACGGCTACCGCTTCACGCCAATCTCGTGCCGAAGGCGGGCATGGTTTCTACGCACACGATCAGAACTCGTGGTTGACGGCCCACATTCCAGGGAGCCGCCGTCCGAGCCCGATCCCACTAAAACCGTTTGACCCACTCGGGATCGGCGTATTTGGCGGCGAGCAGGCGGCGCACGGCTGGCTCAGGAACCGACGCGGTCAGGACAGGGCGGTCGTCGGGAAGCCAGGCCGCCTGGAGCGCGGCAATGAGCCGGTCTCGAGAAAGGGGAAGATTCCTCACGAAGTCGTCATGGCTTCGTCCGGCCCGATAAGCGGGCTGGCGGTGGGGCTGGGTGGTGTATCGTGAGATCAAAGGGAGAGGGAACTGGTAGAGGATGGTGGCATGGACCAGGAAATGGCGGCGAAGCCGGCGCTGGGCGCTGCCAGAGAACTTGCGGCGGTCAAGCGTCAGGTCGCCCGCCCCCTGGACCTTGACCGGCAAGTGGTCGCGGTCGCGGAGGGCCTCGGCGACCCGCTCCAGGACGAACCGCTGGGCGAAGTCAACCGCGCCGAACCCGGGGGCCGCGCTCATGGGCAGGACCACGGTCAGGTTCAACGCCCCCGGGCCGATCACGACCGTCCCGCCTCCGCTGGCCCTACGGTAGATCGGCACGTCGTCTCCTTGGCAGGCGGCGACGTGGACTTCCTGTTGAAGTCGGCTGGAGGCCCCCAGGACCACGCCCAGGGTTGTCGGCTCCCAGATTCGCAAGGTGGGCGGGCCCCCTTGGTGCTCGATCTCGTCGAGCAGGGCCTCATCGACGGCCAGGTTGGCGGCGATCTCAGGTCGGACGTCGTTCAAAAGATGGGTGGTCTCGACCCGCCTCGGTGCGGCGGGGCGGTCGTCGGCGGGCGGGATCATGGGCGGTCGGTCTCGGCGGGTTGGCCCGCTCTTTGCGAAAAAAAGGTCTGTCTGAGGACTTTGAGACGAGCCTCGGGTCGGTTATTGTTCGCCAAAGTAACTTGACGGCGGTTCCACCCGATCAACGAGGCAATCACGATGTCAACGACCGCGACCGAACTCTATCAGCACGACCAGTTTCAGGCGCGCCGGCAGGTCTTCAAGCTGCTTGGGGCCGCGTTTCACCTCAGGACGATGGACGGCCGATTGCTGGCCTACTCGAAGCAAAAGGCGTTCAAGCTGAAGGAAGACATCCGGGTCTACGCTGACGAGGCGATGACCGACGAGTTATTGTTCATCCAGGCCGACCGGGTGATTGACTGGAGCGCGGCCTATCGGGTAACGGACTCGAAGACGGGCGAGGCGATCGGGCTCTTGAGGCGCAAAGGGTGGTCGTCGTTGTTTCGCGACTCCTGGGAAATCCTTGATCCGGAGGGGAACCTTCGAGGGCGGGTGATCGAGGACAGCGGCTGGAAAGCATTGGTGCGCCGGTTGGTCGATTTCGCCGCAATCTTGTTGCCGCAGACGTTCTTGATCCAGGTGGACAACCAGACCGTGGCCACGATGCGGCAGAACCACAACGTGTTCGTGCCCAAGTTCTTCGTGGACCTCAGCCTGGACGAGCAGGGGCTCTTGCCGAGACCGTTGGCGGTGGCGACGGTGGTCTTGCTCCTGGCGATCGAAGGGCGGCAACACGGATAAGCGAACCGGAATCGACCCGGGCCTTGTCTCGATTCCATCGGTTGACGATCGCGACGGCCGAAACGGGTCGCCGCCGCGATCGTACTCAAAGTGAAGGCGGTCTCCGCCGATCGAATCGAGCGAAGGGGCAGGGACTTATTCGTCGTCTTCGGAGCGGAAGTCGTTATGGCAGCTTGTGCAGGAGGCTGAGACCTTGCTGTACGCTTTCTTGGCTTCGGCGTTCTTGATGCCGGCCTGACCGGCAAACTTGGAGAACGCTTCGGCTTCCTTGAGGAACGTGTCCATCTTCTCGTCCCACTGTTCCTGGGTCTTCTTCATTTCCTTGATGGCCGGGCCGCCCAGGGGCCTGGCCTTCTTGCCGAGCTCGATGATCTTTCCAGCGGCCTCGGCGGCGTCCTGCTGGCCCTTCGTCCAGGAAACGGCGGTTCGGTAGCTCTTGAGGATCTTGACGTGATTGGTCTGGACCTCTTCCATGACCTTGCCGAGCGGCGTGAGCTCCTTGTCGTCGTCCTGGGCGACGGCGATGCCAGACACCAGCAGGGCCGTTGAAAGCATGGCGGCGGCGAGCACAGTCCACTTGCGATTCATGCGGTTCACTCCACGTTCTGAAGAAACAATCTGTCAGGTTTTCACCGACGGTCGCGAGGTCGTCGTCAAATGCCTGCGACGGGTCCGGTGGTCAAAAGGATAATCACCCGGGCGGCTTGATTCAAGCGCTTGGCGTTCCAGGCCAATGGGGCAAGCGGGCGTCGGCGCGGGGGTAATTCGGGCGCGGAGGAAGTCGGCCCTTGCCCCTTGGGGCCGTTTGCGCGATAGAATCCTTCTGAATGGGGCTGAGCCGATCGATTAACGAGCCCCCTCTTGTTTTGTCCCAACAAGCCTGAACGTAAGGGGTCTCATGGCCGAGCCGATCGACTACAAAGCCGCTGGGGTCGATCTCGACACCTACGAGCAGACCATGGCGCGGTTGCCACCGTTGCTCAGGCGTACCTACACCCCTCGCGTGCTCGACTGGCCTGGCGGGTTCGCCGGCCTCTTCCGGCTCGACGACAACGTCAGGCTCTTGACCAGGACCTACCGAGACCCGGTCCTGGTCGCCTCGACCGACGGCGTGGGCACGAAGCTCAAGCTCGCCTTCGCCACCGGCAGGCATACGTCGGTCGGCATCGACCTGGTCGCCATGTCGGTTAACGACTGCCTCTGCGCCGGTGCCGAACCCTTGATCTTCCTTGACTATGTGGCGATGAGCCAGGACGACCCCGACCTGACCGCCCAGATCGTGCAAGGGATCAGCGACGGCTGCGTCGATGCCGAGTGCGCCCTACTCGGCGGCGAGACGGCGATCTTGCCCGAACTCTACCAGAAAGGGGAGTATGACCTGGCCGGCTTCTGTGTCGGCGTGGTCGAACGCAAACAAGTGCTCACCGGCAAGGAGATTCGTGAAGGGGACAAGGTCATCGGCCTGTCCAGTTCCGGCCTCCATTCCAACGGCTACAGCCTCGCCCGCCGGATCGCCCTGGACCATGCCGCTTTGACCCCGGATTCGTTCGTGCCCGAACTGGGTAAGACCGTCGCCGACGAGTTCCTGGAACCGACCCGGATTTACGTTCGAGCCTTGAAGACGGTCTACCGCCACTACCGGGTCAAGCGGGTGGTCCACGGGATCGCCCACATCACCGGCGGCGGCCTGATCGACAACCCCCCGCGCATCCTGCCCGAAGGCCTGGCGATCCGCCTCCGCCGCGATTCCTGGGAGGTGCCGAAAGTCTTCCCCTGGTTGCAAGCCCTGGGAAGCGTGCCCGACGCGGAGATGTTCCGCGTCTTCAACATGGGGATCGGCCTGACCTTGATCGTCGCCGACTACTACGCCGAAGCCGTCGCCCGCTACCTGCGCGAGGAGATCGAACTCCCCGCCTGGGTCATCGGCGAGGTGACAACGGGGAACCGAGACGTGACCTGGGCGTGACTCCTTGGATTGGTTGGGCGCTATGAAGCACGCCGGATTCGTTTCGGCATGTTGACCATTGGCGTGCTTCACCTGCCCTACTCGACGGGTATCCGGCCACGACCTCCTTTTATGGGCACAGGTTCGAAGACGAACCTGTGGTATCGGAACCCCGGCCACCGGCCGTCGCTTCGACTCAGAGACCCAGGCAGTCGATGATTCACCTGGGCAAGGCCACGCCCGGAGCGTGAGAAAAAGACTTCCCCACGACCTGGCTCCTCGAATCAAGGATCACGGTGATCATGTGGGTGTCATTCTTCCAGTGCCGCAACGTATGCGGGATCGTTCGAAGGAGCAAGTCTCTGTCTTCCCGGGAAGCGAGATCGATATAGGTCAATGTCATCAATCCGTCATCTGATCGACCTAGAAATTCCTCGACGTTAGCCAGCGTCGCCCCGACTTGAATCTTGTCGTAGTTACGTCGATTTATTGGATCTCCTGATCCTCTGAACC
>JBDTIR010000558.1:0-1899 GCA_039936275.1 Isosphaeraceae bacterium
ATCCGAAACAAGAATTGCGGCGGTGAGGCAATCGCGGGGAGCATGCTTCGAAAGAGCGCTCCACGCCATGGTGAACTCCGGATTTCGTCCAGCGGTCAGACGGGTGAGGCGGCTTGAAGATTGGCGCGGCAGGTGGCGAGCATGTCGGTGAGGGTCTGGGTGATCGAGTAGCGAGGTTCCCAAGCGGTGGCGGCGCGGAGTTTCGAGGCGTCGGCCAGAAGGCGGGGTTGATCGACGGGTCGGAACCGGTTCGGGTCGATGTGGACGTGGATCGGCACCCGGGCGAGCGACTGGAAGGTTTCGAGCATGGCGGCAAGACTGACGTCGCGGCCGGTGCCGACGTTGTAGACCTCGCCCGGAGCGCCGTGCTGGATCAAGAGGCGGTAGGCGCGGACGATGTCGCGGACGTCGGTGAAGTCTCGGACGACGTTGAGATTGCCGACGTCAACCTGATCTTTGAGACCGGCCTCGACCTCGGCGACCTGGCGGGCGAGGCCCCCCAGGACGTAGGTGGGCGACTGGCGAGGCCCTGCGTGGTTGAACGGCCTGGCCATGACGACCCGGGTCCGGTGGCTGAGATGGTGCTGAACGCCCAGCAAGTCGGCGGCGGCCTTGCTGGCGGCGTAGGGATTGTTCGGCCGAAGGGGGCAGGCTTCGGTGACGGGAAGGTGTTCCGGGGCAGGGTTGCCGTAGGAGACCCCCGAGCCGACCAGAAGGACGCGGGGGGTCAGGCCGGACCGCTTGACGGCTTCGAGCAGGTTGAGCGCTCCGCCGAGGTTCAACGCCCAGGTGCCGCGAGGGTCGGCGACGCTGGCCTGTGGGTTCGCCTGCGCGGCGAGGTGGTAAATCGCCTCGGGCTGCTTGCGGGCGATCAAGGCGGCCAGGTCGTCCTCATCGACGTTGGCCAGGTCGCAGGCTTCGATTCTGGCCAGGCGGTCGAGATGGGCCAAGGCCGAGGGCCATCGGCCTTTGGTCGAGAGGCCGACGACCAGGTCGCCCGCCTCGGCCAGATGTTCGGCCAGATGGCCGCCGACGAACCCGGAAATTCCGGTCACCAGGGCGCGCATTGGGGCAACGGACCTCGCAAAAACGGATTGGTCCGGGCGCGGGGGCGCTTCCCCCTTTTGGCCCGAAGGAGAACGACCGTCGCCCGTCACCCTAGCGGCCCTGGCGGTTTCGGGCAAGGCGAGCTTGGCGCGGACTGGCGGTTGCTTGCTCTTGAGGATCGGGACTCTTCGCCAGTGCCGAACGGCCGGAGCACTGACGGAGTCAGTGATACCCACAAATGTTCATTAATACCGCCCTCCCGCGAGGTTAGGCGGTTCGATGAGTGCTCTTCCGTGCGCGATCAACGATTCCGCGAATCTCGGCGAAACGCGCCCGTGCCTTCGATCGCCGGACGCTTTCCGTCACTTCGTAACTCCGCCCCTTGATCTCGATCGCCACGGTCCAACCGTCACCTTCCGAATTGGTTCGCTCGATGAACTCGACCTGCCCGATACTCTCGATCGGGAGGGACCGCGACTCACCGATTGGCAGCCCAACGAACCACTCCTGGATGGTCAGAGTGCCCTCCGTCTCGTCGAAAGTGAACGAGCGGCGGTGGATGATGGCGGCAAGGACGATGAACGAGAGGAAGGGGGCGAAGATCGTCAGAAACAGCGCGGGGAGTGTGGGAAACGTCGGATGCGCCCTGACGAGAGTAAGCGAGCCTACGAACTGGAGGACGGCGACGGGGACAGCCGTGAGGATACTCTGGTTGGTCGTCGTCGAGTAGCGATGCCTGCCAGCCGACATCGGAGAGCCTCCCGCCGCCTAATGATCAGGTTCAGCGGCCCCAGCCGCCGATCACCGACCTACATGTTAACATAAAGTGGACGTGGCGGACGGGGTCCGCCG
>JBDTIR010000559.1:0-6180 GCA_039936275.1 Isosphaeraceae bacterium
CGGGCCGATCAACGGCGCTGGGACGAAGATCGATCTCGATCGCCAGATCGGGACGTGGATAATCGTTCGAGTCGTTTGATCGGTCTCGCGCCGGTTGCCGAGCCGCGCTGATCTTCTCAATGGTCAGGTAGAATCGGTCGTCGGCCTCGAGTCCGCGATGCGCCTCAAGTGCCTTCCACATCGTCGAGCCGTAGCCCTTGCACGGCACGTCCAGTTCCTCGGTGAGCACGTAGACCAAGCAATTGAGCCTTCCCTTGTGGTCTTCATGCATCGGGCCGGGCGACATGAATTCCAGAACTCCACGGTTATACGCCAGAAGCACATGCTGATCGCCCATCTCCTCGACCAGGCGCGTGTAGGTCTCCCAAGAGACGCCCCGGATCGCGATCCGCTGCTCCCCATGGATCAACGACGCCGGCGCGGCCGTGCTCGCCGTCAACGGTCCTGCCAATTCGCGGGCTTTCAACTCTGGTGCGCTTACTGACATAATCAAACCCCAAAATCAATTTGCTTTTAGAATACTTATTTCTAACAAAAATATTTAAAAACCATCATGATCAAGATATCAACGGATAGAATCGGCCCTGAATCGGTCCTCCTCTGGTCTCGGCCCGGTTCGACTCTCGCACGATTGAATCTTAGCGGGGCCCCTTCACCCCGTCCACCGTTGGCAAGGCGCCGAGCGCCCAGAGCCCCGCCTGGCTGGCGATCAGGGTGCCTTGGTGGGCCAGGCGCACGGCCAGGGCGGAGATGTTGGCCGGGAAGACCAAGCGCTGGACCAAGGCGCCGGTGTCTCGACGGCAGAAGACCAGCGGGAGGCCGCTCAGGTGGCTGTCAGCCCCTTGCCCGGGGCTCGGGTGCGCGACGACGTAGCGGTCGGTCAGGGACAGAACCCAGCCCGAGGCGGGACCGATCAGGTGGCGGTTCCAGACCGGTGCGCCATCGGCCAGGGCAAACGCAGTCAGGGTCGCGCCGCCGAGGTGGTTCAGATCGCTCTGGACGCTGTAGATCCGGTCGGCTCCGAGCGCCAAAGCTCCTGGTCGATCGGCCAGGTCGTCCGGGCCGAGCGTCCGCACCCAGAGTTCCTTGCCGGTGGCCGGATCGAGTCGGACCAGTTCGGTGCCGCCGAAGAGGACGAGGAGCCGGCCGGCGTCGCCCAAGGGAAGCGGGGCCCCGCCGCTGGGCAGGACCGTGGGATGGGGGCAAGTCCAGTCAAGCTGGCCACGGTCCAGGTCGAGCAGCACGACCGTGTGACCGTTGAGGGTCAAAACCGCGTGGTCGTCGTCGAGCGGCAAAGGGTCACGGGTCCAGGGGCCCGCGCCATCGTCTTGAGGATACTCGTGGCCGAGCCCTCGAGCGACCTCCAGAATCGCGACGGCCGTGGCCTTCGCCCCGAGAATTTGCAGGACGACGCGCCTTGGGCCGATCCAGAAATGGGAATTGAGCCGGCCCTGGGCGGGGGCGTAAGTCCAATCGACCAGGCCGGTATCGCCGTCCAGGGCGATCAGTTCGCGGTCTCCTCTCAGGCAAAAGACGCGGTTGCCGACGATCCGGAACCCGTGCAAGGAGGCGGCCGCCGCCAAGTGACGGCCTGGGGCTGCGTCGTCCTTGGCGAAGGGGTTCGACACGGCCCGGCCCGGGCCCGGGTCGTCGGCCGGATAGCGCCACTCGATCGTTCCTTGATCCAGGCCCAGGGCCATCAGACAGGTCGGCGTGGCGGCCAGAATGCGGTCGGCCAGATAGCCGACCCAGGTCGGCTCGCCGCCGATGTCGGCCGACCAGGGCGAGCGACCGCTGGTCGGGTCGATCGGCCGCAACTGGTTGGCTTCGGCCAGGAAGATTCGCCCGGCCTCGACCGACGGCGGCGTTCCTTCGGCCGACAATGGCTGGACTGTCCTGGACAAGGGCGTATCCCAGCGGCGGACCAAGGGTAAGTGTACGCTCGGCTCGGCCGAGTCGCCGGCCAGCAGCAGTAACGGCTCGCTGGCCAGACGACCAGCCGCCAGGCTGCCAATCGTGGCACCCCGGGCGTCGAGCCGAACGTCGGGATAACGTGCCAGAGCGCGGGCGTAGATGTCGCGGGCTGGCACCAGAAACCCTTGTGCTTCATACGCTTGCGCCAATCCCCAGAGGGCGCGGGCGCGCAAGGCGTCAGTCGGAGCGTGGGCCAGTAAGCGTTTGTAAACCCGGGCCGCCTCGGCCGGACGACGCCCGGCGTGAAGTTCGGCCAGGGCCAGCAGGGCGTCCGGGGCCGCCTCAGCGACGGGGTAGCTGCGGCCGACTTCTTCCAGAAGGTGTGGGTCTTTGTCGCGTTGGCCTCGGGCCAGGAAGTCGCGCGCCTTGGCGTCATACGAGGCGTAAAGATCGCGACCACGGATGTTCAAGAGACCTGCCAGCCGATCGGTCACCAGCAGGTCGGCCCGCACGGTGCGCGCCTTGCCGGGATCGGCCTCGACGGTCAAGCTGCGGAGTCGAGGTTCCGTGAGCACAGCTTGAAGCGTATCGACGGCCGCGCGCGCTTCGCCTCCTTCGGCCTGGGCCTCGGCCAGACGAAGCCTGGCGGCCAGGCGGTCTTTATCAACCTGCGTCGCCTCGTCGGCCGAGGCGAACCGACCCGCCGCATCAGCCCAGTTCTTCACGGCGGCGGCTTGCGAACCCAGTCGCATCAAGAGACGATACCGCCCAGCCGACGCGACCTCAGCCAGGGGTTGACCGTCGAAACTCTCCGAAGGGCGGGACCGCCGGAGCGCCTCAGTGAGGGCTGTCAAGGCGACCTCGTCCTGTTTAGTCGCCTCAGCCACGCGGGCTAGACGGACGTAAGTCTCAGCCTGTTCAGGATTTCTGGCGATCTCCTCGCGATAGCGCTCGATCAACCGGCGATTCTGGCAGAAGACCGCAAGGGCGTGCGCCCCATTCGTATCAGTCCCGGCGACGATCAGGTAGCCGTCGCCAATGGCCAGGTTCCCCCCGTTCATACCGAACGCTTTGAGCGGGATTGGTTCGCGGTTCGACTTCAAGCCGGTCGCCTGGTCGAGAATCAGGATCTCGGTCCTGGTCGGCCAGTAGATCTGGTCGCCAGCCAGGAGCCCACGGCCGTACCCTTCCAGGCCAGGACCGTCGGGCCAGACGCGCAGGATCGTCCCGGTCTTGGCGTCGAGCGACCAGACATGATCGCCGGTGACGATCAAGCGCCCCCGGGCCACGCCCAGCAGGTGCGTCACTTCCGGCAAGGGGCGGTCGCTTTTCCAGGCCAGGCGGCCAGAGCCGGTCTCGAAGGCATAGATCCACGGTGAATCATCGGGTGCGATGATCGCCAGGCCGTCGTGAATCACCGCCGGATTCAGTTCACGAGGACGGCCCGCGTTCAGTCCGCCCGGCTCGCGGTGGGCGTAGGTGGCTAGCCAACGGATTTGACCGGTCTCGGCGTCGAGCGCCGCCAATGCCCCCATATTAGTCTGGTAGTAGATGGTCGATCCGTCGAGCGAGAGCAACCGGCCGCCGACGTCCGTCGAGACGGCCCCGCCCATCCCCAGGCCGCCGAAGTTGTTCGGGTCGATCGCCGGGCTAGCCGCTCCCAAAAAGCGGACCCAGCGAGTCGCCCCGGTCTCGGCGTCCAGGCAGGCGACGTAGTTCGAGGTCATCGTTCCGGCCACGGTCAGGGCGATATACACCTGCCGGCTGTCAGCCACCGGCGCGCCTTCATAGACCGGGCGGTTCGGTGGTTCGGCCTTGCGTCTGGGAAGGTCGATCTCGGTCGAGGGCCGCTCCCAGAGCCGTTTCCCTTCAACCTCTCGATTGTTGCGGATCGCGACCAGGGTACTCGGGACTCCGCTCGCGCCATTGATCGGCCCCAGCCTGGCGAACACGCGGTCGCCCGAGGCGGTCAGGGTGAACCGGGGCACGACCTGACTCGACCGGGCTAACCTCGGTTCCAGAGCGTTGCGTAACTTCTGATCCCAGGAGGGTTTCAGATCTCTAGTCCCTCCAGGGGCCGAGCCTGGCCGGTCGTTGAGGTTATACGCCACAACCTGATTCTCGTTACTGACGACCACCTGGTCTCCCAGGACGATCGGATGGTAGGCCAGGAGGCGGTCGGGTGTGACTGGCGGGCTGGACCGCCGCATCCCGAACTCGTTGATGCGTGGCGAATCGACGTTTGGCAGGGCGGCTTTCCATTGCAACGAGCCGACGTCGATCGTCCCGGGCACGACCCTGGTCCGGGTCGGTGCGCCGGCGAAGGTCGGCCAGCGGCCGTCGGGCTGCGCCGGCAGAGCAAGATGGTCGAGCTTCAGGGCGGCAGCCACGCTCTTGGCCAGAGAACCACGGCGGCCGGCGAACGTGCCGCTGGCGTTCGGATACGCGGTCTCGAACGCCTTCAGGTCCGCGGGGCTGGGCGGATTAACGCCCAGGGCCTCGCGACAGAGCAAGATCTTAGCCGCCACCCTCGCCTGGTCCACGCTCGGGTCGGGATGGACCAGGTCGGCCCCGTCACCAGGAGGTTCGGAGACGAGGTGGCGATAGGCCGAGAGCGCCTCGGCGAACTGGCCGTCCTGGAACGCCAGGTCGCCGAGCAAATCAAGCGCGTCGTCACCCCAGGAACTGCAAAAGGCTTCCTCGACCACCCGACGCAGCGAAGCGCGGTCGCGCTGGGCCGCCCCTTGGCGATACCAACGCTCGGCCTGGGCGTCGACCCGGTTGCGGTAAATGGCCAGGGCCTCGGCCGGCAAGGCGGCCAGGCGGCGCTGGCATTGTCGGCGGGCGTCAACCCAGAGCTGTGATTCCCCGGTCGGGTCGGTCTCAGGATCTCCTTTGGGTACGCGCGCCATTGTGTCGCCATGCTCGGCGATCACCCGTTGATAGATCGCGACGGTCTCGGCCCATTGCCGCTCGCGGGCATGTCCCGCAGCGCTCCGCAGCAGGGCCTCGGCCGTGTAGCTTGAATCGGGATGGAACTTCGCCCCGGTCGCTCCGTCCGGGACTTGGCCTCGCACGGTCGGCGTCGCGATCAGAACCCAGACCGCCAGGACCCCGAGCCCAGGCCTGACTCGTCGCGACGTCCGCTTTACCGACCCGAGCTGTGTCATCATGGGGTTGACCTCCGTGTGCGCGCCCCGAGTCTGGGGCCGCTCACGCCGGGGAGAACACGATGGGCGGCCCGTTCCTGGACCTGTCATACCCGACCCTTCGCATCCATCCGCCCCGTTCCGCGTGGGCGGCCCGTCCGTTCTCGACTTCGCACCTCAATCGTTCAATTCGATCTGCATGCATTATTGTTCGCCACCCGACCCGGGAAAACAAGCCCATGCCCCAAGCAAACGGAATACCGGAATCGGGTAGACTGATCTTGAATCAGAACCAACAACCAGACACAGATGAGAGAAGGTTGGTTCAGAGCACCGATTGGCCAATCAGGTCAAGGCTGGAACCGGATCGAATCGAAGCTCAGTTGACCTCCCAAACCACAATCGAAGGGCGAGTCCAACCGTCGACCGACCCCAATCAGCCCGCGCGGGGCTGAACCAGGGTGCCGATGTAGAAGACGACCGCGCCGGCCAGGGCGATCAGCAACAACTTGCCCTCGCCGACCGCTCCGACCAACTCTGAGGCCATAGCGAACGGCAAGATCACCAGGCCAAGGAACTGGAGCGACCGGCCCAGGGCGTAGCGGTTCATGAAACGTCATCCGCAACGAGGGATCAAGGCATTTGCTTATCGAAGCGCCTTCGCGGCGGTCTTGGCGTCAAGCGTGATGTCGCCCAGGTCGGTCGTCTTGCCCGCCTCGACCTTCACCGGTATCCCCTTTGCGGCCCCCTTGGTGATGTAGCCCATCTTGCCGCTGCGAACGACCAGGTTCTGGGTGCCTGCGGGCACGCCTTTGATCTCGAACGAGCCGTCCGCTTTGGTCAGGGCGAAGTACGGGTGGTCGAAGACCATGATCCAGCCGTTCATCCAGGGGTGGATATCGCACTTCAAGGGCACGGGGACCAGGTCCTTGACCATCGACCTGGTCACCGAACTGTTCGGGGCGACGACGAAGTTCTGGTTGTTCTGGAACCCGCTGTAGTGGATGTTATGCCCGACCGGGTCGCTCGATTTGAAGACGATCTTCTGGTCCGTGTGCATCACCGTGGCGTAGGGCAGATATTCGCAGTTCTTCTGATCGACTTCGACCTCCGGCAT
>JBDTIR010000560.1:0-1965 GCA_039936275.1 Isosphaeraceae bacterium
GAAGTTGTCGCCTTGGCATACGGCAGGGCCATCAGGAGGCCGCTGAGGAACTGGCTCGACACGTCCCCCTTGACGAACGCGAAGCCGCCGTCGAGCCCGTCGGCCTTGACGATCACCGGCGGGCAGCCGGTGCCTAGCTCGCTGCGAGCGTCGGAACCCAGACCGTTGAGCGCCTGCAAGATGTCGGCGACCGGCCGTTGACGCATCCTGGAGGTGCCGTCGAGCCGGTACGTCCCTCGACTGGTGGCGACCATTGCGGTCAGGAACCGCAGACTTGTTCCGGAATTGGCGATGAACAGATCGGCCTTGGTGGCTTTCACCCGCCCCTTGCAGCCAACCAGGGTGATTGTGGCGGTGCCTGGATCATGCTGGACGTTGATTCCAAGGCGGCCGAGCGACTCAAGCATGACCCGGGTGTCTTCGCTGTCAAGGGCCCCGGTCAGGGTGCTCGGCCCTTCGGCCAGAGCGGCGACGATCAAGGCGCGATTGGTCAAACTCTTCGAGCCTGGAACGCGGACCCGGACTTCGGGAGGCGTCGTCAACGGAGAAACAGTGATCTCAGCGGGATAATCGGGCATCGGGAACCTTAAACCTCGGGCTCGGACGAATCAGACAATGTTGGGGAAAGAGCGGCGTTGATCCGCATCAAAAGAACGTCGGGAGGCAATCCAGCAATCAGGAACCGTTTCGAACGAGACGACGCGCCCGAGATCAAGGTGATCCGCGCCCGCGCCACGTCGAGCGTTTCGGACAAAACCTTGATCACGGCCTCATTGGCCTTTCCGGCTTCGGGGGCCGCTGAGACGGCCACGCGCAAGGCGCCTCCGTGCTCTCCTTGAAGAGCGTTGGTCTTCGCTCCCGGCTTCGCCCTCACCGGCAAAACCGACCCTTGCGCATGGCTTTGAACGTCGATCATACAACGCCCTCGAACAGGGCCGAGCCGACCCGGATCAAGGTCGCCCCTTCCTCGATGGCGACTTCGAAATCATTCGACATCCCCATCGATAACTCAGGCAACGCCAGGCCGGTCTGGTCGCGAAGCGCGTCTCTCAGCAGGCGAGCCTTGGCGAAGGTCGCTCGGGCACGGTCAGGGTCCGGGTCAAGAGCGGCCATGGTCATCAGGCCGACGACCGGAATTCGCCGGCAAGCGGCGATCTCTTCAGCGTCCTTGAGGAGTGCTTCGGGCGACCAACCGTGCTTGGCCGCTTCGCCTGAGGCATTCACCTGAAGACAGACCCCCGCTGGATTGTCGAGCCCTTCAGCCAGGTCGTCAAGCGTCTGGAGCAGACTCAAGGAATCGACCCCGTGAATCAAAGCAACCATCGGCAAGGTCTTCCTCGCCTTGTTTCGTTGCAAGTGGCCGATCAGGTGCCAGCGCACCGGCAGGTCGCCCAAGGTCTCCACCTTGGACCAGAGGGCCTGTGGATAGTTCTCTCCCAGGTCGTTCGCCCCGAAGTCCACCAAGGGGCGAATCCAATCGGCAGGACTGCGCTTGGTCACGCTGACCAGGATCAAGCCGCCGGGGTCTCGCCCGACTCGCCGAGCCGCCTCGGTCATCCGGTCATGCACACTGTCCCAGTTTTCCAGGAGCCGCTCTCTGTTCATGGGATCAAGTGTAATCCCAAACGCCGATGCGCCAAGAGGGCGACCACCAATCTCGCAAGGTCCGCCGACGCCAAAAAACGGGCCGACCGTGACGCGGCGACCGACTTTGGCTCTGCTCTCTTTTGATTGCGGCTGTTTTTGAGAATATGACCTACTACGCGAAGTCGTCGTTCTCGGGAGCGAGGACGCAAGACAGCGGCATCGTCCTCAGCCGCTCGGCCGAATCCCGGAACGATTCATACCAACGTCTCGCCCCTTCCGGGCTACGCTCGGAGAGCCAACCGAAGATACGAGCAATGTCCGCCTCGGCCCGGGCGGTGAGCTCAACGCGGTAGGTCATGCCCGGGGCGGGAGCTCGTG
>JBDTIR010000561.1:0-1508 GCA_039936275.1 Isosphaeraceae bacterium
CCACCCTGGACTCAGGATCCAAATTCCAGAATCGATAACTACACCGTTTCAAGACCATGCTGGCTTGACCTCGGGCTTCGGTGCGTCACAATGGATCGTTGGACCGGCGGAGTTGCCGTTGGGGTGCTCGGTGCGCGGTTGGATCACGCCCAAACCGGGGAGGGAGATCCCAAAGACAATGCGGAATACGCTTGGACTCTTCCTGTCGGTCGCTGTCGCGCTGTCCGCGCCCTTGAGGGCAGGGGCCGATACCGTCATCCTCAAAAACGGCACCGTGTATCGAGGCTTGGTCGATACCGACAATACGATTGTCTCGATCTTCGACGGCATGACGCGAACAGTCGTTCGCGACACCAAGATTGAGCGGACCATCCACGGGGCGGAGCCGAAGTACGAGCAGTTTCCGCTCCTGGGTCAACCCCTGGAAGTCCACGGCGGCAAGATGCCGACCTACGCCATCAACATCAAGGCGACCCCCTGGGACGCCTTCGGCAGACGCCGGTTTGAGTACGTCGGCCCCGGTTCCAGTAAGCCGGTCAAGATGACTCAGGCGATGAATCTACTTGGCCCCAAGACGGTACGAATCCGAGGGGTCGACGGCTTCTGGACCGGCCTCTTGCCGACCAGCCTGGTTCCCAAGGACGTCGTGCTCGGTCTCCTGCGGCAGGTGGACCAGACGGACCAGAACTCCAGGCTCAGCGTCAACCGGTTCTTGATCCAGGCCGAGTGGTATCCTGAGGCCCTGGCCGAACTCGACCGCCTGGGACTTGACTTTACCGAGATGGCCGAGACGGCCAAGGTCGTCCGCCAGTCGGTCATTGAACTCTCGGCCGGAGAGGCCCTCGCCGAGATCAAGATTCGCCTCCGCGCCCAGCAGCCCGCCCAGGCCCTCTCAAAGCTGAAAACCTTCCCCGGCGAAGGTGCGCCGACGCCGGTCCTGGTCGAGGTGCGCGACCTCTTGCGCCAGGTGGAGACCCGCGCCGACGAAGACAAGGCGCTCGCCGTCTCAGTCAGCCGCGCCGCTGAGGCCGTTCCGGAGGAGGTTCGCAAGGAGACAACCGCCGAGGTCGTTGAAGTCCTCACCGCCCTGGAAGCCGCCCCCGACGCGGTTCGCGGCCGGTTCGACGCCTTCCGCAAGGCCCGGGACGAGCCAGGCGTCACCCCCGAGACCAGGCTCGCCCTGGCCCTTTCGGGGTGGGTGGCTGGCTCTGAAGGGGCTGTTTCCGACCTCAAATCAGCCAGGGCCCTCTGGCAAGGTCGCGATGCGGTCCTTGCCTACCTGGCCAGCGCCGACGACGTCGCCCGCAGTGAGTCATTGGCCACGCTCAATACCCTGGAAATTGTTGACGCCGACAGCCAGGGGGCGACCAAGCTCGACCTGAAAACCCTGATCCGCCTGTCCAGGCAAACGGTTCCCCCTCTCCGAGAAGCCCGACTGGAAGAACCAGGCGCGTCGAAGCTAGTTCGGGTGCGCGACGATCCCAACCCGAATGAGCCCACCGAGTATT
>JBDTIR010000562.1:0-16013 GCA_039936275.1 Isosphaeraceae bacterium
GCGGGTGGCCGGGACAAAGCGATCGAAGCGAGTATGCCCCGGCCACCCGTCAGCTCACGGGGAGAGGTCGTGAACCGACCCCAGGCCTCCTTCCCAGTGCCGTTTAGCTCGGCTTCCCCGCATTGACGATTGGCTGGGTGCCTCGGTCGGAGCAGAGCACGACCAGGAGGTTACTGACCAAGTTAGCCTTTTTTTCGTTGTCCAACTCGACGATGTTTTGCGCCAGGAGCATTTCCAGGGCCATTTCGACCATGCCGACGGCCCCCTCGACGATCTTCTGACGGGCCGCGACCACGGCGCTGGCTTGCTGACGCTGAAGCATGGCATGCGCGATCTCGGGGGCGTACGCCAGGTGGCTGATCCTGGCCTCCATCACCTCGACGCCTGCCTGCGCAAGCCGGTCCTGGATCTCGGTCTTGAGATGCTCGGCGATCTCGGCCGTGTGGCTTCTCAATGAAATCTCGCCCTCAACGTGGGCGTCATAGGGATAGCTCAAGGCCATGTTGCGCAGGGCCGACTCGCTCTGGACATGGACGAAGTTGCCGTAATCGTCCACATGGAACAGGGCCTCGGCCGAGTCAACGACCCTCCAGACGACCACGGCCGCGATCTCGATCGGGTTCCCGGCCAGGTCGTTGACCTTCAAGCGTTCACTCTCGAAGTTCCGGATTCGCAGGGAGATCCCTAGCTTCGTGTAAAAGGGATTGACCCAACGCAGGCCGGGTTCGCGCACGGTCCCTTGATAGTTGCCGAAAAGCTGGAGCACCTTTGCCTGGTTCGGGCTGACCGTGAAAAGACCCGTCAGGCCCACGATGCTGAGGATTGCGGACACGAGGCCCAGGATGGCGAGAGGCCCACTCTCGCTCACCACTCCAGTCAACAGCATCAAGCCGCCCACGACCAGGCCGCCCAGGAACAGGGCCAGCATGCCCATCCCCGACTGCGGTGCGATCAGAATCTCACGCAGGATCGGAGACGGCTTCGTTGTTTTCTCCCAGTTGTCGTCCATCGGCGGCACCTTTTGACTCGATGTTTGCGGGATCAGGATCTGAATCAAGAGTATGTTCGCTGCGGGAAGGCCCGCATTCAACGACAATCGATTGGCCAGGACCGGCGGGTTCGTCTATGATCGACCGTTGCGATCAAAGGGCGTTCGAGAGACTCCCAAGTGGGAGCCGAAGAGGGATCATCATGATGGCGGAGTCGCAAACTGAGCCGATGGGCCGGATCATCTCGATCAGGCGGTACCCGGTCAAATCGATGCTGGGCGAGGATCTGGACGCCACCGAGGTCACGAAGCGCGGGCTGGTCGGCGACCGTGCCTACGCGATGGTTGATCCGGAGACCGGCAAGGTCGTCAGTGCCAAGAACCCGAGACGATGGCCGAATATCTTCGAGTTTCAGGCCGGCTATGGCGAGCCCCCTCGCGACCCCAGGGCGCTTCCGCCGGCCCAAATCACACTTCCCGATGGCGAGACGCTCACCACCGATCATCTTGACATCAATTCGAAGCTCACCGAGGCAGTCGGCCGCCCGGTGCGGTTGGAGCGACCCGAGTTCAAGGCCGTGACCGCCGAGGAATACCGGCCGGACCATGACTGGCTCGCCGATCGCGACCAGGTCGTTGACTTCGCGATCCCGCCGGGCACGTTCTTCGACGCCGCCGCGGTCCATCTTGTCACCACCTCAACGCTTGATCGATTGAAGGAGCTGGCCCCTTCGAGCCGGATCGAAATCCCTCGGTTTCGCCCGAACTTCGTGATCGAGTTGAATGACCAGGAGCCCGGGTTCGTGGAAGACGCCTGGATCGGCCGAACCATCGCCCTGGGCGACGTGCGGGTACGGATCGACGGCCCCTGTCCCCGATGCATCATGATCACGCTCGCTCAGGGCGATTTGCCCAAAGATCCGGCGATCCTCCGCGCCGCGGTCCAGGGGAACGGCGGCAACGTCGGCGTTTATGGAACGGTCGTCCAGGGCGGAAACGTCCGGATCGGCGACGAGGTCCGCTTGATCTGAATGTCTTTCATTTCGAATCATGAGACATCGTTTTTAGAGATCGACGATCAGGACTTCCAGGGTTCGTGGGCCGTGAACTCCTTCGACACGGCTCAGCTCGATATCGGAGGTGGCCGACGGGCCGGAGATCCAGGTCATCGGTCGGCGGGCTTGAGCAGCCTCAAAGAGCCGTTCGACTCCTTCGGGCACGAGGTCCACAACCTGATCGGTTCGGACGACGCAGAGGTGATAATCCGGCAAGAGCGTCAAGGCACGTCGCCCTTGCCCAGGGCCGCCGTCGAGCACGATCGTTCCGGTCTGTGCGATCGCCAGGGCGCAGGCGGTCAAGACGCCGTCGATCACGTCAAGCTGCGCGTTGGTCAGACCGCCGTCAACGTCGGGCATCGGTTCGACCCCCTCGGGCACCCAACCGTCGGGCAGGTCGGTCGGTACGGCCAAGCTCCGGACCCCCCTTGCGGCGCAGCTTGACGCGATCGCCCCAGGCAGTTCCGAACTTGAAACCCGGCGGACCACCGCGCGGTATTCGGAGACCCGTTCGGCGAAGCGGTCAATCAAACCATCATGTTGGGATGAGTCGTCATGTCGATATTCCCGCGCGATCGGCACGTCGTCCGGGGTCTCGGCCGGGGGAACGTCGCACAGGGCGGCTTGGATTCGATTGAGGATTTCATCTTTCGACGTGTTCAAGGGCGGTTCCTCCACCACTCCCGGAAGGTCTGGGGGGCGACCGGGTAGGCGTCGCGCATCGTCGTCCAACCGGCCAGGGGGCCGGGCAGGCGCTCGATAAACCCTCGACGCACCAGGGGGGTTTGCCCCAGGCGTCCGAGGCGTTGCGCCCATTCGTAGAGTTTGCGACTCTCAAAAACGCGGGCCATTTGTTTCATCACCAGGGATTCACCGCTGGGCAGGTCGCGAGGGCCAGGATGGTCTTGCTTGTGGCGGACGACCTCACCGCGCAGGTGGATCAAGACTTCGGGGATGTTGATCTTAACGGGGCAGACGTCGTAACAGGCGCCACAGAGCGACGAGGCGTAGGGGAGTGATTCGGCGTTCTCCACGCCCAGCAAGAGCGGGGTCAAGATGGCCCCGATCGGCCCTGGATAGACGGACCCATAGGCGTGACCGCCAGTACGTTCATAAACTGGACAGATATTTAAGCATGCGCTACAACGGATGCATGCCAAGGTTTGCCGGCCCATCGGGTCGGCCAGGACGCGGGTCCGGCCGTTGTCGAGCAAGATCAGGTGGAATTCGCGAGGGCCGTCGCCCGCCGTGACGCCGGTCCAGAACGTGGTGTATGGGTTCATCCGCTCGCCGGTGGCCGACCGAGGGAGGAGTTGCATGAAGACTTCCAGATCTTGCCATTTCGGCAAGAGCTTCTCAATTCCCATGATCGTGATCAAGACCTTGGGCAAGGTCAGGCACATCCGGCCGTTGCCTTCAGACTCGACCACGCAGACGGTGCCCGTTTCGGCCACGCCGAAATTGGCCCCGCTGACGGCGACCGGCACGCTGAGAAACTTGCGGCGCAGGAAAGCGCGCGCGGCCCCGGCCAGGGCCTTCGGCTCGTCGGTCAAGTGGTCGAGCCCCATCCGCCTGGCGAACAATGCACGGATCTCGGCGCGGTTCTTGTGAATCGCGGGGACCAGGATATGCGACGATCGATCACCCGCGAGCTGGATAATCAGCTCGGCCAGGTCGGTCTCGGTCGCCTCGATCCCCTCGGCCGCGAGGGCGGCGTTGAGGCCGATTTCCTCGGTCGCCATCGATTTGACCTTGACCACCTCGCGCGTGCCGTGCCGGTGGGCGATCTCGGCGACGATCCGGTTGGCTTCGTCGGCGTCCCTGGCCCAGTGGACCACGCCGCCAGCGAGCTGGACCGAGGCTTCAAACTCGACCAAGTATTTGTCAATATGCCGAAGCATACGTTCTTTGATCGTTCGTCCGGCCTCGCGCAGGGCCTCCCAGTCGGGCAATTCGTCAACGACCTTGGCGCGTTTGGCGCGGATCGTTTGCGTGGCCTTGCCGATGTTGCGTCTTAGTTGCGTGTTAGCCAGGGCGAGCTTTGCCGCTTCGGGAAAGGGCACGATCGGGAGTTGCATGCCCATTCAAGCCGTCTCCGCTTCGGTGGATGCGAGGATCTCGGCCAGGTGGATCACACCCACCCCGGCCCTTTGCCGGTGCAAGGCCCCGCCGATGTGCATCAGGCACGAGTTATCGGCCGAGACGCAGACTTCGGCCCTGGTGTCAAGAATGCAGTGGACCTTGTCGCCGAGCATGGCCATGGACGTGTCCGCATTCTTGATCGCGAACGTGCCGCCGAAGCCGCAGCATTCCTCGGCCCTGGGCAGTTCGACCAGATCAATTCCGCGCACCGCCTTCAAGAGCCGCAAGGGCGCGTCTCCCACACGGAGCATTCGCAACGAGTGGCAAGTCGGGTGGTACGTGACCCGGTGCGGATAATAGGCCCCGACGTCTTCGATCCCCAGCTTGTTGATCAAGAATTCGGAGAGCTCAAACACCCGAGGAATCAGGCGGGCGACTTCTTCGGCCAAGGCCGGGTCGTCGGCCAGTTCCAATGCGATCGGATAGAGGTGTCGGACCATGCCGACGCACGAAGCCGACGGCGAGACGACGACTTCGGCATCGCGAAAGACCTCGACGAAGTGGCGAACCAAAGGGATCGCCTCGCGCTGATAGCCGGTGTTGTAGTGCATCTGGCCGCAGCAGGTTTGTTCTTCGGGAAATTCAACCTCGTGACCCAGGCGTTCGAGCAACCGGACCACAGCCTGGCCGGTCCGGGGGAAGATCGTGTCATTGAAGCAGGTAATGAATAACGAGACCCGCATGAATCTCTCCAAGAGTCGTGGGCAAACCAGAGCGCACGCGGTCAAACGATGATAGCGGAAACGTGCCACCCCGGCGACTCATCATCGAGCGGGGCCAAGCCTCGCCAGGCTAAACAATCCATCCCACCGTGGTCGTCTTCAAGCGATTGGTCCGGCTTGCCGGCGTCGAGGGATCAACTCGTCACGGACCCAGTCGCGCAGTTGGCGGGTCCAGCGGAGCTTGTCCATCGTCCGACCCAGATCGATGAAGCGTTCGACGTCCAGCGGCTGGAGTCCGGGAAAGCTCTGACTCTCATCTGAAGGCTGATACTGGCCGCCTTGGAGCCGCGACATGGTCAACGTCCGGCCATCGTAGCGCCAGACTTCGGGAACCCCAAGTTCGGCGTAAATCCCCATTCGGTTCAAAGAGCTGCGGGTGATATCAACTTCGATGGCCAGATCGGGCGGCGGGTCGACTTCCAGATTCAGCACGTCCCGAGTTCGGACGACGGCCTGATTCTGAATATAATAACACTGGTCGGGTTCCAGGCCTTTTTCGGCGTCGGGCTTTCTCCAGGTCGTCATGCCGAGTGGTTCATAGGGAACCTCCAGCTCCTCGGCGAGCCTGGGAACGAAGAGACCCAGCAATTGCGCCGCCTGCTCGTGCCTCTGGGGCGGCATGCGGACCTCCATCGTCCCCTCATCATAAGTGACCCGGATGCGGCGCTCACCCACGATCCGGAGCATCGACTCATAGTCGCCCCAGCCGACGTCTTGAAAAACGACCCGTTGCTCTGACGACTCCATCAAGGGCTGAGGCCCAGCGGATGTCGCCATCATTCGAAGCCCTCTTGGGAAGATTGGTTCTCCATCCTCATCACCGATCTCGATCGAGGCAAGCGCGGCCCGAAGGTTCGGGCCGCGCCCTCTGGCGATTCAGCGATCAAGGGGAGGTCTGGATTACCTGGATCAAGCTTTCTTGCCGATATTGATATAGGTATGGACGTGCGGCGCGCCGCGGAAGTGCCAGACGAAGTTCGGGCCTTCGAGCCGCCAGATGTCCCACTCGTGGTCGCCGCCGATGTCATCGGACTGGTAGAAGGCCATGTGCAGGGCGTCGAGCCCGCCGCCGTCCTTGAGGATGTTCAGGGCCTCCTGGATGTCGGTTTCACGGTAGGGGGCGAGCACGATCTTGATGACCGACTCGACCAGGTCTTTCTGGTCGGACGAGAGGTCGCCGACGTCGATGCCGGCGAACTTGCCCGAGCCGTCCTGGATCTGGACGGCGGTTTCCTTCGGGGCCTTGGGCACCAGGGCGAGGTCGCGCTGCTTGCCGTCGAGGGCCTGGAAGACCTCGTTGGCCTTCTTGGTCTGGTAGTAGAACACGTTGCCGGGCAAGCCTTTTTCGGAGTCGCCGGCCCCGTGGCCGTAGACGATCGGGCCGCCGAAGGCGTAACCTTCGGCGCTGTCTCCGTCGGCGCGGAGGGTGACGTGCCGGCCGGTCAGTTCCCAGGCGAACTTGCCCGAGCCGGGCTCGCCGAAGACGGCGACGTGGTATTGACCGAGTCCGCCGCTGTCGTCATCCATCTGCTTCATCATCCGGTCGTAGCCGTCGGGGCTAGTCACGCCTCGGACGATCTGGTCGATCAGTTCTTGCTGTTCCTTGGTGTAGCCGTCGTCGATCGTCGGCTTGGTGATGGCCCAGTTGGCGTTGATCTTGGTGCGCAAGGGATCGTCGAAGGGGAAGCAGATCACCTTGCGTTGATCGTCCTTGAGCGTGTCATAGAACCGCTTCACGGCGGTCTCGGCGACGGCCCGGGTCGAGGGCTTGGCGGCGTCGGCGGCGCGTGCCTTGCCGCCGATCAAGGGCAAGAGTCCGCCGGCGACGGCGGCTCCGCCAACCCGTTTGACGAAATCACGACGTGACAGGTCGTCGCGGCAGTCTGGGCACTCGATGGGTTTCTGCTCGGCCATGGTGAGAGCACTCCTTTTTTTGGGGGCGTTGATGCCAGCAAAAGGGACGGGGCCCCTTCCGAACTCACTTTGGACTGTATCCGATCCCGACGGGCAACGTAAGGACGTACCACGGATTTGGGGACGATTCGGTCCATCTCTTTTAGGCGACTCCGGCGAGCTCGCGGGGCGAACCAACTCCTTGTGAACCGGCCCGAAGTCCGCGCAGGCTCGTCGAGGTTCATTGACCAGGGGGGTGATAGAGACGCACTTCGGGATGCATCGTATAGAACCGCGCACCCGTCGGCGCATCGACAAGAATTCCGCTCGATGAATTGTTCGTGATGATCGGGTTGCCGGAATATTTCGACCAGTGGATCAGGTCGCGCGATCGGGCCACGCAGGTCGTCCAGTCCGTCCAGGGTTTACTGGCGTTGGCATGGTAGAAGCCGTAATAGACCCCGTCGCGCTTGATAATCTGGTTCATAGCGACGGCGTGACGGTCGTAGGCGTCGGGGCCCATCGCCAGGACGGGCTCATCCTGGACGTTGGTCCAGACGCGACGATCCTTCGACCGGGCGAGCCAGACCCCTTGATCGCCGCGTTCATAAAAGAGGTTCCAGACGCCGACTTCTACCCAGACAGTGGGCGTGCCGTAGGGGCCGGGCTCGATCGGCTGGCCGTCGGTCTTGCGAACGTCGAGCGGTCCAAGCTCGGCCCAGGTGATTCCGTCGGGCGAGATCAGTGAATGGGCGACGTCGTTTTTCCCTTCAGCGAACATGATGTAAGAATCACCATCCTTGATGATGCACATGTCCTCAATCCACGACCCCGCATGGATCGGGTTTTTTGGGTCTCGGGTCCAGTGAACGCCGTCGGGCGAGGTGGCGTGGCCGAGGAGCATGCGATTGGGGGAGCGTTTCTCATTGTAACCGGTGTACCAGAGGTGGAAAACGCCGTCTTCGACCATGATCCAGCCCCGTTCGCGGATCTTGCGGTCCCAGGCGTCGCCGCCCGCCCCTTGAAACACCGGGTTCGCGGCGTCGGCCGTCCATGAAACCAAGGTCTGCGGGAAGGGCTCGGCCGGGGCCTGACCAAGCGCCGGCAGGGACAAGAACGCAATAATAAAGAGGCAGAACTTGGGGCGGATCAAGAGAGTATCCTTCTTTATAAACAGTTTTATGCGAGATCGTGAATCCAAAAAATCATGACTCAGGCCGGACTTTTGAGCGCGGCCGTCAGGGCGTCGGTCATTACCTGTTCGGCGCCCGGGGCGACCCAGCACCAGTCGTGCAGGTTCGTGTCGTTCTCGTTGACGGCCTTCTCGGTGGGAACGTAGCCGGTGGCGCACTCGCCGTAGCCGAGGGTCAAGACAAATGAGTCCGGCCGCAATCGCTGGGCAAGCAACTGATATTCGATGTAGGACTCGCCGGGCAAAAGCACGACCTGCGCGGGGCCAAGATCGAGCACGGGAAGATCAAGTTTCGCCCCAGCGTCGCACCGTTTCCTCCAGCTCAAGCCGAGCGCCGCCAGGCATTGCCCGAACGGCTTCGGGTCGGTCGTCAGGCGTTTGGTGAGGTCTTCAACGGTGAATCCAGGGTCGTCCCTCGGTTCCAGGCGGAACGACACGGAGCGGAAACCGACGGTCCCGATGGGTTGGCGGCGCGTTGCCTCCCAGGCCCTGGTCATGGCCGAGTGCATCCGGTCGGTCAATGCGGACTTGTCCTCGACCGTCCCCTCGTTATATTTTCCGGCAGTCACGTTTCCGCTACATCCCGAGGCGTAGATCTGGAGGACGTCCGGTTCTTCCTTCTGTCTGCGCTGGCGGGCCAGGCCGACGAAGTCACTGGAGACGGCCCCTTGGCCGTAATAGCTCATCGGGTGGGTGGCGTAGACGCTCATGGCCAAGAGCGGGCGGTCGCCGTCCCAGAAGCTGAGCGTTTTGAGCCAGGGGTCGATGGTCCCTTCGGGCTGTTCGTGGGCCCGGGGGTCGTGGCTTGCGCTGGTGCGGCTGAACGAGACCTTGCCGTCAACAGTCAGGAAACGGCGGTTGGAGGCGACCCGCTCAACCTTCGCCTGACCAAGGCCGACATGACTGACGGCCTTGGTGGTTCGCAAGCCTTGGCGAAGAGCGTCGGCCACACGCTGAACGGTTTGTTCATGAAAGGCAAGGTCGCAGACGCTGCCGGCAGCCTTGTGCGCGTGCAAGATGCGTTCGGCGTCGAGGTCGGCGACCGGGGCGTCATGCTGGTGAACACTCGCCACCAGGACTCGAGCCGGGTCGGTCCCGGCGGCCTCGGCCAGAGCGGAACGCCAGCGGGAGTGGGCGTCATTGCGGATCTCGCACCAGTCCACCACCACGACGACGATCGGCCGGAACGGGCCGGTCAAGACGAACCCCTTGGCAAAGAGCGGGTCGTCAACTCGTTTCACCGGCGCGATTCCGCCGCCCATGCAAGCGTGGCCCAGGGGCGGGGTCACGTCGGCCTCAAAAGTGGCCAGCCGCGCCTTCTCGTCTCCCGGGTCAGCCCTGGCCTCAAGCGCCAATCCACTTCCCAGCAAGGCCGCGAGCGATCCGAGCGCCTCTCGGCGAGAGAGCGCGGGCCGTTCGCGTCGGTCGTCAAGGTTCATCGCGTTTGGCTCCCAAAGACGGTCAAAAGGCAGATTGACGACCCGGGCGGAGAATGACTTCAACCCGGAGACGTGAAGGCAAGATTCGTTGTTGATCGATGTCGATTCCGATCAAGGAATAGTCGGGCGTCCCGCACCTGCAACAAAATCATGCGGTTATCTTTAAGAATTTCGCATTCATCGAGACAAACCCGTGACGCCCGGCGCGACCTTTGGCCTGCGGCCCCGCTTGAATTACTGGACTGGCGCGGCAGATTTCAGGGCTTGGAGCAGTTCCAAGGCCTTGGTGGTGATCTTCGAGGCCGCGTGGACTTCCAGGTAGCTTGAGCGGGCGGGCCAGGTCTCGTAGCCGCCCCAGGGGTGCTGGGCGTCGGTGGGCAGGTAGCCGTTGTAGCCGTTGGCCAGTTCGATCGTGAACGTCGGCTTGAACGGGCTCTCGGCCTTGAGCTTGAGACCGATCTCGACGAAGACCTCGCAAGGGATCGTCACGATCCCCAGGGTGCCGACCCGGAAGGCCTGGATGGTCACAGGGACGGTCGACGGGTACTGACTCAAGAGCACCGCCTCGCGAGCGTAAATGTCTTCGATCGCTTTCAGGTCGGTGGTGCCGGCCTTGGCGAGCCGTTCCTTGGCCTTCGCCAGGCCCGCGTCGTCGGGACGTCGCACGCCGAGTTGCAGGTCTTCGGCGCGGGCATCGAGTGTGATCGCGTCGCGATACTCGATCGAACCGGCCACGCGCACAGCCTCTGTCGCCAGGTCGTTGGCCACAGCACGCATCTGAGCGTAAGGCGGCTGGGCTTTGCGAGGTTCACGGAAATTGACGTTGTTGATATCGCCACTGGTGCCGTTGGACATCAATGCCACGAACGGCGGATCTTGGCGGTCGGCCTTGAGCAACTCTTGAACGCGGTCGGCGAACATGCCGTAATAATCGGCCGAGGCGTGGCCGCCGCCGACGCCGCCGACGTAGTGCAGCGAATAATTCGCCAAAAGGGCGATCGGCCGACCTTCCGGCGAACGCAACGAGATGACCGAGACCTCGGGGTCGGTCGGCCCTGCCGGCTCGATCAGGTCCGGGCTGCCGCCGGGTGGGTTCATCTTGACCTGATCGATCTCGCCAAACGGATTCGGCGGCACTGTGCCCGGCTTCATCTTCCAGCGCCTGTTGAAGACCTGGCCAGGCACCTTGCCCACGCCCCAACCGATCTTCGCCGGGGCCAGATTGTTGATCGATCGCTGGACTGCGTCGGCGATCCGAACCGCGAGGAATGCCTTGTACTCATCTGTGGAATCGCTCTGGAAGACAGCCGTGGACGCAGGGGCCGAGTGCGCATGGGTCGCCGATATCGAGACGTGGTCTGCATCCAGATTCGATCGTTCTTTGATCCGTTTCTTGGCTGCGGTGACGACCTCACGCGGAACCATGCAGCTATCGACAACGACGATCGCCAGGCGGGTCTTGCCGTCGTCGAGGACCACGGCGCGGGCGTGCAGTTCGTCGTGGATATGAGTCGCCTTGTGGTCGCGCATTCCGCCGTTGATCGACAGGCCAAGCCAGGGGGAGATGTTGCTTGTCGACGCGCCGGCGCGGAAAACCTCAGCGCCTTGGCTGAGCCCGGCCGTCAGGGCCAGGGCCGACCAGGCCGTCACATGAGCCAGGAGGAGGCGAGCGGAACCTTGGAATCTCAACGGCATGATGTCTCCCTCAAGATCGTAAACAAGGCCGGCGCGACCTTCGGCGCCGGTCTCTCTTTCGCAAGCGCTCATCGTATCCGATCCAAACGCGCGGTCAACCACGTCGCGGGCGGGGCCTTACCACTCAGGATCATGCCTGAGGCCATCAACGTCACGACAAAATTAACACGCAATAATGTTCACATTAAATTTACATCGCTGCGCTGGATCGGGCGGAACGTGGTTGCTCTCGGGCTCCGTCACTGGTACAGGAAGAAAGATCGCACTGACCTGGATCAAGACGACAAAGGCGCGAGGAGAACGCATCCCGATGAGAAACCTTTTCAATTGTTATTTGCGGCTGGGTTTCGCGACCGTGATTGCCCTCGGCTTGCTGGCGGGGATGGGGCAGGGGGGTGTCGCGGCCGAATTGAGGGTTGGCGCGGCGTCGACCAGCATCACGCCGGATCAGCCGGTAGCGCTCTCGGGGCAGATGCACACGAGGATCTCCAAAGGGGTGGAGAGCCCTGCGACGGCGACGGCCCTGGCCCTGGAGTCTCGCGATGGAGACAAGGTGCTCGACCAGGCGATCATGGTCTCGTGCGACCTGGTGGCCATCCGAGACGGAATCATCGGCCCGGTTCGCGACCGGCTCAAAGAGCAAATCTCTGACTTCGATCCCCAGAAGCTCCTCCTGAACGCCACGCACACCCATACCGCGCCCGAGACCAGGGAAGGGGTTTATGAACTGCCCGACGAAGGGGTTATGCGTCCGAGCAAATATCTGGAATTCTTGATTGACCGTGTCACCGAAATCGCGGTCTCGGCCTGGAAGGGGCGCAAGGCGGGCCAGGCGGGTTGGGGCCTGGGGCATGCGGTCGTGGCCCAGAACCGTCGCGCGGTTTATGAAGATGGTCACGCGCAGATGTATGGCAAGACCGACTCGGCGACCTTCCGCAAGATCGAAGGGCCGGAAGACCACGGGGTTGAAGTCCTCTTCTTCTGGGACGCGGATGGGACCTTGATCGCCACGGCGATCAATCTGGCCTGCCCTTCGCAGGAAGTCGAGAGCCGCTCGGCGGTCAACGCTGACTTCTGGCATCAGGTCCGCGAGCAGCTCCGCGCCAAGCACGGCAAAAACCTGGCGGTCCTGGCCTGGACCGGGGCCGCGGGCGACCAGTCACCCCACCTGATGATTCGCAAGGCCGCCGAGGAACGGATGCGCACGCTTCGCGGGCTCGACCGGCTGGAAGAACTGGCAAGGCGGATCGTCGGCGCCTGGGAGGACGCCTACGAAGGGGCCCGCAAGGAGATGCACGCCGACCTGCCCTTCGCGCACAAGGTGAAGTCCATCACCCTGTCGCTACGAAAGGTGACCGAGGCGGAATACGCCGACGCCAAGCAGAAGGTGGAAACCCTGTCGAACGATCCGAAGAACCGGACGCTCGTTTACTGGAACCAAGGGGTTTTAGACCGCTATGAATTGCAAGAGGCCGGCAAGGCGTCTCCCTATTCGATGGAATTACACGTCCTCCGCCTGGGAGACGTGGCGATCGCCACCAACGACTTCGAACTCTTTACCGACTTCGGCATTCAGATGAAAGCCCGAGGCCCAGCGCTCCAGACCTTCGTCATTCAACTGGCAGGCCCCGGGACCTACCTTCCCACCAGTTGCGCCGTGCTCGGCGGCGGTTACAGCGCGATCATCCAGAGCAACAAAGTCGGTCCCGAAGGGGGCCAGGAACTGGTTGAACAGACCTTGGAGGTGATGAATTCACTCTGGCCCAAGCGTTGAGCGATACCAACCGTCACGTCAGTGCTTCGGCGTGATCGAGGCGCTCTGGAGGTGACGCCTGGCGGAACGGGAAAGGCGACGGTTCGGGATCGGCCGAGACCGCCTCAGGGACGCGGAGCACGAACCGGCTTCCGCGTCCAGGGGTGCTCTGGACGTCGATCGAACCGCCCAGGGCGTTGACGATCCGATGCACCACCGAGAGGCCGAGTCCAACGCCGGCTCGGCCGAGCCGGTGAGCCGCCGGTGCGCGATAAAAGGGCTCGAAAACGGAGGCGAGTTCCTCAGGAGTCATGCCGATCCCCTGGTCTTCGACGGTGAGGACCGACCGACCGGGTTCCCGACGACAGCCGACCGTGATCGGCGTGCCGGCTTCACTGTATTTGAGGGCGTTCTCGATCAGGTTTTCCAGAAGCTGGGCCAAAAGCGACGGTTGAACCCGCACCCAGACCGAATGATTAGGGACTTCGGCCTGGATGTCGGCCCGACGTGGGTGGTCCGACCAATGCGGGAGTTGCTCAAGGAGCCAGGTGGCGAGGTCCACGGGCTCACTCTCGGGCAAGGTCGCTTCGGCCTCGGCGCGGGCCAGGAAGAGCAGGGCCTCGACGATCTGGCGCAGGCGGATCGCCTCACGATGAACCTGATCGAGCGTGTGTTCATACTCTTCAACTGGTCTGCGGCGTCGTCGAGTCACCTCGACCAGACTCAAGAGACCGGCGAGCGGGGTTCGAAGCTGGTGCGAGGCGTCGCCGGTAAATCGTTGCTGTCGTTCCAGGGCGTCTTGCTGTCTGGACAGCAATTCATTGAACGCCCGACTGAGGTCTTCGAGTTCGTCACCCGTTCCAGGACTGGGTAGGCGGCCTCCGCCGTCGGCCGTGGTCATCTGCCTGGCGGCCGTCGCCATCCTGGTCATGGGGGCCAGGGCTCTGCGGCACATCCAGTGGCCGAGAGCGGCGCAGAGCAACCAGAGAGCCGTCGAGACACCGGCCAGGGCCAGAGCCAGGCGGGCGAGGCTCGCCTCGACGGGCGCGGGCGAGAGGCCGACAGTGAGAACCAGCTCTTCGTGCTCGATGTCGTCTTCTACCTCGTCGTCCTCGGGGTGGCCTTTGCCCAGAAGTAACAATTCCTGGAGCCGCAGGTGCCGCCTGGCCAGCCGCCAGCCGGGAACGTTGCCGATCGACGTTTCATCATTGGGCACCTCGGGCAAGGTGGCCAGCCCAACCTCCGGCGGAAACTCTCCGTTCTGGACATTCATCGAGCGATCCACCAGACCACCGTCGCCCTCCTGAACGGCCCAGCGGACATACTCGATCCCGGGGTCCACGCCCAGCGTCAAGCGCCGGTCTTCGGGCTCCCACTCGAGGCCCTCCGTCTCGACGTCTATCGCCGCCGCCAGCGTGTCGAGCGCCTTCTCAAGCCGCTCGTCAAGCTGCCTGGACAAGTACGAGTCGCCGAGCATGTACAGCGTAGCCGAGAAGCCGAGCAAGACCGCGGCCAGGGCCGTCAGAAAGAAAAGCGAGAGGCGCGTTGATAAACTCATGGCGATTCCCCCAATGGATCACCCAGGGCGTAACCCCGGCCCCTGAGGGTGTGGATCAAGCGCTCGCCGTGAGCTTCAAGTTTGCGTCTTAACTCAAAAACATGAACCTCCAGCGTGTTGGACAGGCCGTCATAGCGCTCGTCCCAGACGTGTTCATAAATTTTGGTTCGTGAGAGAACCTGGCCAGGATTGCGCAGGAAGTAGACCAGAAGACCGTATTCCTTCGCGGTCAGGTCCAGGGGGTGGCCGTTCCGCTCGACTTTCTGGGTGGCCAGGTCGATCGCCACGTCGTGAACGGTGAGCGACGTGCTGGACCGACCTTCGCGGCGACGGAGCAGGGCGCGAACCCTGGCGAGCAACTCGTCGAAGGCGTAAGGCTTGCAGAGGTAGTCGTCGGCGCCGCCGTCGAGGCCGCGAACCCGGTCGGATACCGCGTCTCGGGCCGTGAGAAACAGGACGGGCGTGTCTCGATCGCGCTGGCGGAACCGACGCAGCACCGTCAGACCATCCTGCACAGGCAACCACCAGTCGAGCAAGACCAAGTCCCAGGTGCCGGTTTGCAAGGCCGACCAGGCGATCCCGCCATCAGCGGCGTGCTCGACGATGAAGCCCTCTTCTCGGAGCCCGCGAACGACAGAGGAGGCGATCAATTCGTCGTCCTCAACCATCAGAATGCGGATTCCCATGACCTTGATACCGCCCAATGCACTAACGGATCGATCAATCGTCCCACGGCATTATATACTCAACGCCAAGATTCCGCACGACATCCACCAGGGCTTGGTTCCGGTTCTCACCGCAAGCCGCCGAAGTGAGGGGCGTTTCGTGAGTGACTGATCGCACTGGACCCGGTCGCTTTCGTGGAGACTGTGGCCCTCTTGGGCAGGGCCGCCTGCGCCGCGGCCCTTTGTGACGCAACTCCGGACGGCTCCCCGACGACCTACTCAAGACACTCGGCATCTGGAAAACAGTGATTCACCAGGATCCTCATGCAGGACGGCTTGCGTCGTAAGCGATGCGCGGGTAGTCTAAGAGCGTTCTCAAACAGCCGGGGCGGTAGCTCAATTGGGAGAGCGCAGCGTTCGCAATGCTGAGGTTGAGGGTTCGATCCCCTTCCGCTCCACTCCGATTCGCGGGTAAACCGCCAGTCGGGGGAATGATCCGTATAAAATGACCTTGACATTGAGCTATGTTCCGTGCAAAGCGTCACATATACATGAATTGGTCCTAATGCAGCCCTGACCGGGGGACTTTGGCGAGGCACTCGGTCAGGGGCTTTTCTTGCGCGCCGATCAGTCGCGCGTTTTTCGGTAGTGTGTGGCGTTGACACGCAGTTTTTGCTATCTATTTCACGGAGGGAGCAACCGGATCAAGTCCCAGGCCACTCGATCATTATGAGCAGGGATGGCCAGCATGGTCCCCATCAAGCACTTCTGCCGCCAGAATTCTCAATGCCCCGATGCGGGCGTCCGCGGCGGGGAAAACCTCGACTTCCGAGGCGATAGCGGCAAAGCCCTGCGGATTCGCATGGTCTACTGCCGCACCTGCAAACGCTCCTTCTCCGAGCGCAAGGGGA
>JBDTIR010000563.1:0-11333 GCA_039936275.1 Isosphaeraceae bacterium
ATGTGTTGGTCCTGGCCGTCAAGCCGCAAAGCATGCCCGGCGTCCTGGTCGAGATTCAGCCCGAAGTGACGTCGAGGCATCTGGTGATCTCGATCGCCGCGGGCGTCCCCCTGTCCACCCTGTCGGCGGGGCTTGGGCCAGACGCCCGCCTGGTGCGGGTGATGCCCAACACGCCAGCCTTGGTCGGCGAAGGGGCCGCCGGTTATTGCCTCGGTCCCTCAGCCAATGCCGACGACGAACGGGCGGTCCAGGCCTGTCTCGGCGCGGTCGGCCGGGCCTATCGCGTGCCTGAGTCATTGCTCGACGCCGTGACCGGGCTCTCGGGCAGCGGTCCCGCGTTTGTTTATGTGATGATCGAAGCCCTGGCCGACGGCGGCGTCCGGGTTGGCCTGCCTCGCGAGATCGCCCTGGCCCTGGCGGCGCAGACCGTCCTGGGCTCGGCCCGGATGGTCCTGGAAACGGGCTTGCATACCGGAGTGCTCAAGGACCAGGTGACCAGTCCAGGCGGAACCACCATCGCCGGCCTGCACGCCCTGGAACGCGGCGGCATCCGCGCCGCCTTGATCGACGCCGTGGAAGCCGCGACCCAACGCTCCGCCGAACTCGCCTCGGCCGCCGCTGAACGGATCTGGAACACCTAGTTGAGAGCGGTCGAAGCCTTGACTTCTTTTGATCGAGTGCCGTTGCCGGATGCGAATGTCACATGAAGCTCGGCCTGATTTCGGACGTTCATGGCGACCCCCTGGCCCTGGAGCTGGCCTGGTCTCACCTGATGCTGCTCGGGGCCGACCGGGTGGTCTGCGCCGGCGATCTGGTGGGGTATGGTCCGTTTCCCGACCGGGTCGTGGCGTTCCTGAAGACGCACGGGATCGACTCGGTCCGAGGGAACCATGACCGCTGGGCGATCGAGCGGGGCAAGGGGGGGATCGACGAATTCGGAGGAGGCACGCCGAGCGTCGAAACCCTGGCGTACCTGAACACGTTGCCTGCCGAGCGAGCCATCTCCGACGGAACGCGCTCCGGATTGATCGTCCACGGTTCGCCCCGAAGCGACATGGAGTTCATCACCCGGAAGTCGCATCCACCCGCCCTTTTGCGTGATTGGCTCCAGACTCTGGGCGTCTCGCTGTTGGTGTCTGGCCATACCCACGCACCGATGTGGTATCGCTGCGACCCGGGTCTGGTCGTTAACCCGGGCGCCACGGTCTCGATGCCCGTGGTGCGGACTTCAAGGACGTTCGCCCTGGTGAACTTGGAACCTTTGACCGTCTCGTTCCACGACGTGGAATCCGGTAAAGCGGTCGAGGTTGCCCCTTGGTCTGAGGAAGACGCATAAGTATTTTTTGATTTGATCCGCGAGGCCGACCCGAGGCGTCGTCAGCCGAAGACTTGGTCGATCGTGATCCGCCAACCAGGCAGGGCGGGTTCCGCGTCCGCGACGTCGCCGCGCTGATAGATGACGGGCGATTCGGAGGAATCGGCCTGATAGGCATACACGGTCTCGGACAAGGGGTCCACGTCCCAGACGATCGCGGTGCCCGCCTCGAAGTAATCCGCCCGCTTGGCGGCCATCTGGGCCTCGGCGGCTGGACCGTAGTCGTGCTCGCTCCGGACCTCGACGGCGAAGACGGGCGCCCCGTCAAGACACCGCATCTCGTTGGCGGAGAACGGGCCGAACTTGTACGAGGCGTCCGGGGCGAACGACTGACGTCCCGAGGCCAGCTTCGGGACGATGAACCCGGTGTTGTCCGCGTACGCTTCGCCGCGTCCGCTGGCTTCTGAATAGTCGTCGAGACTTCGAGCGATCCGAAACGCAATCCGGCTTGGTTGCCGCCCGGTGGGTAGAAGGGGCACAATCCTTGCGCCGATCAATTCCGCCTTGCCGGACGTGCGAGCCAGGGCCGCCAGGGTAGCGCTTGCCGGGGTCGCTGATGACGCCGCATTCATCCTGTCGGCCTCCTTCTTCGTTGACTCCAAGTTTACAGCCCGATCACGGTCCCGACAAGTCGGCGATGGATGTCGATCTCTCCAGATCTTGAGCGTGGTTGCGCTTCACCCGAACCAGGCACTCCTCACCTTGGGAAAAGTGGCGGAACGCCCTGGTTTTTCGAGTGAGTCCGGCCGATGGATTCGTTATGATCTCAACGAGGAACTGAGCCGGTTGGCCTGAGATTAGTCTTCGTGTTCGTCGCTGGAACCCGGCCTCTTGATGCGCGAAGGAGCCCTCGCCGTGGCTGCGATCTTGACGTGTCCCAAGTGCGGGACGTTCCTCTTGCCTGGCGATCAAGGCTATTGTCCGGTCTGCCGCCGCACGGTCCAGCCAGTCGACCGCCTGGATGATTCCCCAATCAACCCCTGGTCCGCGCCCGAGACCGTGAACGATGCCGACCTGATCACGGATGACTTTGAGATTGAAAATTCCTACTGGATCAAGGACCGCTTCGAGCCAGCCGTGGAGCCGATCTTCCAAGACGCCTGCGCCCTCTTGCGTCACCCCGAAGAAACGAAACGTAGGGCAGGGGCCTGGCTGGGTCTGTCCATGGTGGCGTTCGTCGTCTTCTCAAGGACCCAGAGCCCGCTCAGGGAAGTCTTGCTGATCACCGGCGTGATCTTGCTCCACGAGCTGGGACACCTGGCGGGAATGGTCTTATTTGGATATCGCAACGTGAAGATGTTCTTCTTGCCGTTCTTCGGTGGAGCGGCGATGGGCAAGAAGGAAGGCGCTCCCCAGTGGCAAGAGGCGATCGTGCTCTTGCTCGGTCCCTTGCCCGGTCTTGTTCTGGGTTGCGGCCTGCTGGCCTGGAGCGTTGTGCATCCGGCACCGTTGCTCAAGAACCTTGGTTGGTGCCTGGCCCTGGTCAACGGCTTCAACCTGCTCCCTTTGGGGTTCCTCGACGGCGGCAAGTTCCTGAACCTCGTGATCTTCTCTCGACACCGCGTGCTTGAGGCGCTCTTCCTGGCTGCGACGTCGTTGACGCTGGCGGCCCTTGGGGTGGCGGGGCAGGCCTACTTGCTTGCGGGCCTGGGCTTGCTGGGCCTGGTCGCGGTGCCGATGCGATACCGGATCGCCAGAGCTGGAATCAAGGTCCGCAAACAATGGACGTCGATGCCCATTCAGGTGAGCCAGGCCAGCGAACCGATGCTTCGCGACGTCTTCCGAGCGGCAAGGAGTCCGATGATCGACCAGTCGAAGGACTCCGCCAAACTCTATGCCGGTCAGATGCGTCAAGTCTATGAGAAAGCACGCACTCGACCGGTCGGCGACTTGGCCGCGGTTGGTCTGCTGGCTGTTTATGCCTGCGGTGTCGCTTTGACCGTCTTCGACGTGGCCCTCATGGTCGCTGGCCCACGGATCATGAACGCCTTGCTCTGAGAAGTTTGCGTGGACTGCCCGATTGATCACTTGCGAGCCTTGGGAGTCTCGGCAGCCTTCGGCGCGGTCAAGTAGGCGATCAGGTCGCGCATCGTCTGCTCACCGAGCGCACCGGCCAGGCCGACGGGCATGATCGACGTGCCGCTGGGTCGCAGGTCGTCAATCTCGGCCTTCTTGATCGTGGTCGTTTTGGCGTCGGTGTCAATCACGCGGATGGCGTCGCGCCCGTCCGCGCGGACGATGCCGACGGAGACCCCGCCGTCTTTGAGCATGACGGTGTAGGGGAGATAAGCCGGGTGGATCTCGGCGCTCGGGTCGGCGACGTCCCGGTAGATCCGAGCCCGGTCGCGACCGTTCAAGGCGTCCAGGGCGGGGCCGACGTCGTTCCCTCGACCACCGATCTTGTGGCAGGCTGAGCACCTGGCCTCGTTACTGAAGAAGGCTGTCTCACCCCTGGCAGGGTCGCCGCCGATCAAGGGGAAGGGGGGTTCGGCCAGATCTGGCGGCGTTGGCAACGGAGGTTGTGCCCAGAGGGGGATCAGGCGAGATCGATCCAAGGATTGGTTCCGGGCCCCTTCGATGTCTCCGGTCGCGCGGAGCCTGGCCGGTTTACCTCCGGAGCCGGTCGTCAAGGTGATCGAGAAGTCGACGGGGTCGCCGTTGGATTCCTCCGTCAAGGTCGCCCGGTGCAACCCCTCGCTCGTCCTTCCGGCGTTCGCCAACGCACCATTAAAACTGGCTTCGAACGAGGCGTTTGTTTCCAAGTTCACCGACGATTTCCCACCAGGCAGCCTGACCAAAGCGCGCAAGGTCCAACGGCCAGGCTTGGCCAAAAGCCCGACGGCCCGTTGATGGTCCACCGACGTGGCGGCCAGTGACTTGAGCGCCTCGGTGTCAAAGCTCGGCCACCAGCCGGACCAGGCAGGCGGTGCGTCCCCTTGATCGCTCTGCCAACTCGCCTCGACGCCGCTCAAAGTATAGCTCAAATGACGATCAAGGGCGGCGTCGGCCCCTTGGGGCCGGGTGTCAGGCAGGGTCAGATGATAGGTCGCTTCCCAAGGATGCGGATCGGTGTCCAGGATCAGGGTGCGGCCGTCATCCGCAAGCCGGGCCGCGCTGATCCGCAGCGTTCCCGCCTGTTCTCCCTCTCCGAAGCGAATTTCGTGGCCTGTCAGCCGCCGGACGAGCGCCGGATCGGCTGGTTCGGCGAAGGCAAGACGCACCTCAAGCGGTCCAGCCGCCCAGATGATCGGATCAGAGCCTTTCGATTGCGCGAAGGTCATGGATGTCAAGGATGTGAAGATCGCGGCGACAATCAAGGCAAGTTTCATGGGATTGCTTTCGCGCGAGGGGTCTTGGTTTTATTGCGAACCGGTTTCGATCAAAGGTCTGCCCACTGCCCACTGCCCACTGCCCACTGCCCACTGCCGGTCTTGGATTTATTGCAAACCTGTTTCGACCAAAGGGGCGGACTCGGACGTTTGCCGGGCGATCGGCCGACAGCGCTCAAGCAACTTACGAAGCATGGGCGGGTCAACCGGCTTGACCAGATGGTGGTCGATTCCGGCTTCAGCGGATCGCCTGCGGTCATCGGCCTGGCCGTATCCGGTCAGGGCGATCAGCACGATGGGGTCGGCTTGATCTCGTTCACGCACCAGTCGGGCGACCTGATAGCCGTCCATGTCGGGCAAACCGATATCCAGTACGATCACATCGGTTGGCTGGACGAAGGCCAGCTCGAGTGCGGTAGGACCGTCGTGCGCGAAGGCGACGTCGTGCCCCCAGGACTCGACAAGTCTGGCGAGCATCCGCGCTCCGTCCACGTTGTCATCGACGATCAGGACGCGGAGCGGCGAAGCGTCTTGGTTCGAGTCTTGGGTCGGTTCGGGAGGTTCTTCAACGTCCAACGGCCCCTCGAAAGACAACAAAGGGAGGCGAACCAGGAATTCGCTGCCGAGACCGGGCCCCTTGCTCTCAGCAACGACGCGGCCACCGTGCATCTCGACCAGGCGACGGACCAGGGTCAAGCCGATCCCAAGGCCCCCTTGAGAGCGGTCGAGTGAGCGCTGTTCCTGGGCAAACAGGTCAAAGACATGAGAAAGCACTTCGGGCTCGATGCCGACACCGTTGTCGCGAACGCGAAGCAAGGCGTTGGTTCCGTCGCGCTCGGCGGAAAGATCGATCCGGCCGCCGGGCTCGGTGTACTTGGCGGCGTTGGTCAGCAGGTTCGTCAAGACCTGCTCAAGTCTTGCTGCGTCGGCCTCGACGATCAAAGGAGCGTCAGGGGCATGGACGTGGATTTCATGTCGACGTGATTCGATCACTGGCCGGGCGGCTTCGACGGCGTGAACGAGGGTCGAGGCGATGTCGATCGGTGCGGTGCGGAGCTGAACCTTGCCCGAATTGATCCGCGAGACGTCGAGCAGGTCGTCGACCAGGCGGGCCAGATGAAGAACCTGTCGCTCGGCGATGTCGCGCGTCTGCGCCAACGCCTCCGGGTCGGCGTCGCCGTTGCGCAGGTAGTGCAGGGCGTTGAGCACGGGGGCCAGGGGGTTGCGCAGCTCGTGGGCGAGCATGGCCAAGAACTCGTCCTTGCGGCGGTCGGCGTCAACGATCTTGCTATAGAGACGGGCGTTCTCGATGAATTCAGCGGCCTGTCGGGCGTACAACTCGACCAGGCGGGTCTCGCGGTCACAAGGCGAATGCGGCTGGTCGAAGTAGGTCGCGATCGTGCCGGCCAGCTCACTTCTTCGGGTCAAGAGTGGCGTGCTACAGATCGTCCTTGCCCCGGCGCGAAAGGCGGCCGGCAGGTGGGGCGAGAAGATCGGGTCGTCGTCCATGTCTTCGATGATGATCCCGCCGCTGATGATCCCCGTGATCGAGCCGCTTGGCGGCCCGTCGGCGAGGGGTTCGGCGGTCGAGGCGAGTTGCCCGACCGTGAACCCGGCACTGGCGGCCGTGAACATCGAATCACGCTCTCGGTCGTAAAGCATCAAAACCCCCCGATCTGCTCCTTGCAGGCCGATGACCGCAGCGAGGACTTCTTCAAGGACCGATTGAAGTTCGAGGTTGTTCGACAATCGGGCGCCGAGCGCATGCAAGCGGATCATGTCGGCAAGCTGGATGGCAAGTTGATCGCGAACCGAGGCCAGCTCCGTTTCGTCACGACGGCGCTGGATCGCGGCGGCCAGGACGTTGGCGACCGATTGGAGATAGTGGACGTCGTCCTTGGTGAAGACCCGGCGCGTCTTGGTGAACACCTCCAACGTGCCGTAAGGGTAGTCTCGGCCCGCGATCAAGACGCCGACGCCGCTGAGGATTCCGAAACGTTCGAGCAGCACCGGCTCGGCGAACCGAATCTCGGTGCGCAGGTCCTCGACGACGACCGGCCCGGCCGACTTCCGGGTGAAGGTTGAGAGCGACTCTTGCTCCGGGTCCGACGGTCCCCACCCCTGGAAATCGTCGCCCCAGCCGAATCCCGACCGCATTATCATATCGTTTTGTTCAATATTTGACTCGATTAACCGGCAAAACTCGACCCCCAGGGTTTCCACGGCGTGAGCGACGGCGCCGTCAAGCAAGGCGGTCAAGTCGAGGTCCGAGAGCGCGTGTTGCCCGAGTTCGACGACGGCGGCGAGCTGTCGGGCGCGATCACGGAGTTGTTCTTCAGCCCGGATGCGATCGGCGACGTTGCGGGCGAGTTCGTCGGCCTTGCGGGCCATCAACTCGGCGGCTTGCTTCTCGTGGGCTGCTTCGTCGCGGAGCCTCTGCATTTCCCAACGACCGCGCTCTTCGGCGAGCGACTGCTCATACTCGCGCTGCTGCTGATCGCGCAGTTGCTCGGCCTGGCGGCGCACTTGCTCGGTCTTGAGGAAGAGGTCCACGAAGACCGAGACCTTGGAGCGCAGGACTGCCGGCACGATCGGTTTGAACAGATAATCGACGGCGCCCAGGGCGTAGCCTCGATAGATCTGCGAGTCGGAACTTTCATAGGCGGTCACAAAGATGATCGGCGTGAGCGCCGAACGTTCGCGCTGGCGGATCAGGCCGGCGGTCTCGAACCCATCCATGCCGGGCATCTGCACGTCCATGAGGATCACGGCGAAGTCGTCGTCAAGGATGCGGCGGAGCGCCTCTTCCCCGGAATCGGCGCGGACCAACGACCAGCGGTCGCCCGCGAGCACGGCCTCGATCGCGAGCAGGTTTTTCGGCTGGTCGTCCACCAGCAAAATCTTGACCTCCGGATCAGGCGGCATGGCTCCATCCTTTTGAAATCATGGGTGCGACTCCGAAGGCCAAAACGAGGGTGGCGGCGTTCTGAACCCGATCACTCAAATGCGCTCGAGGGTCGAGGCCGGCCGCTCTTGCAGCCAGACACGAAGCATTGATGAGAGTTGTTCGCCTGTCGCGGGCTTCGCCAGATAGTCCGACGCGCCGGCTTCAAGACACTTCCGCCGGTCGTCCTTCATCGCCTTGGCCGTCAGGGCGATGATCGGTAAGTCGCGGAACCGGGGGATGGCCCGGATGGCTCGCATTGTCTCATATCCATCCATACCAGGCATCATGATGTCCATCAAGACAAGATCAACGTCAGGGTGCTCGCGGAGGGATTCTAGCGCCTGCGCGCCGTTCTCAGCGCGGAGCGTCGTAACGCCCCAGCGTTCGAGCGTGCTGGTCAGGGCGAAGATATTCCGCACGTCATCGTCGACGATCAAGACACGTTTGCCCGCGAGTGAAGGGTCGTCGCGCTGAGCGTTCTGGAGGGTCTGACGGGTCGAGAGCTTGAGGTTGACGTCGATCCTGTGGAGGAATAAGGAGGTTTTTTCGACGAGGTACTCGATCGAGCGGGCGTCCTTGATGATGGTTGTCTCGGCCATCTCTTCCAGTTTGGCTTCCTCGTCGCGGGTCAGGTCTTGACCGGTGTAGACGACGACGCGGAGGTCTTGGTGGCGAGGGTCGGCCTTGATTTCTTCGAGGAGTGCGAGGCCCTTCCTGTCCGGCAGGTTGAGGTCAAGCACCATGCAGTCAAAGGTCTGATCGCCCAAGGCCGACAGGGCCTCGGCGGCATTGCCGACGGCGGTTGTGACCACGTCGCCGTCGCCGATCGCGTCGACGATCCCGTGCCGTTCCCGCTCGTTGTCCTCAACGACGAGCAAGGTTCGGACCTTGCGGTCAAGGAAGCGATTGACGCTGGCGAAGGCGTCGTCGAGCGCCTTGCGGCTGACCGGTTTCTTGAGGTAGGTGAACGCCCCGAGCCTCAGACCTCGTCGCGAACGCTCATCGACGGAGATGACCTGCACGGGGATATGCCGGGTGTCTGGATCATGTTTGAGCCGGTCAAGCACGACCCAGCCGTCCATGTCTGGCAGACGCAGGTCGAGTGTGATCGCGTGGGGCCGCAGCTCACGCGCCAGGGCCAGGGCCGATTCCCCGGAGCCGGTGACGACCGCCTTGAAGCCGGCCTCATGCGCCTTGTCCAGAAGGATGTTGGCGAACCTTGGTTCGTGCTCGACGATCAAGACGACCCGGTCGTCCGGCTGGATCTCGTGCTGAGGATCGCCCGAGAGATCGAGGATTAAAGGGGGCGTGAAAACGTGCTCATCAGACGGCATGATCGCCTGCTCCGCCGCGCGCAGGCCAGCCAGAGAGCCAGTGGTGAGCGACGTTGAGCGGATTACTGTTGGCATGAACGCCAAAGGGACGAACAGGGTGAAGGAGCTGCCCCGGCCAGGTTCGCTCTCAACTTTGATCTCACCGCCGAGCAACTGCGCGATCTCTCGACTGATTGACAGGCCCAAGCCGGTGCCGCCATAGTTGCGACTGGTTCCTGTATCTACCTGCTGGAACGGTTCAAAGATAATTTTCTGCTTGTCTGTTGGAATGCCGATCCCGGTGTCGCGCACCTCGAAGGCCACAACCGATCTGGCATGGTTGAGGACCGGATGGTCTGCGCTCCAGCCAAAGTCGGCGAGCGCGACCCGCACGCCGACCTGGCCACGGTCGGTGAACTTGAAGGCGTTGGACAGCAGGTTGCGTAAAATCTGCTGGAGCCGCTTCGTGTCGGTCGAGATCGACCGGGGCAATTCGGCGTCCAGGTCGATCTCCAAGGGGAGCCCTTTGGTGTCGGCCACGGGGCGGAAGGTCCGCTCGATGTATTCCCGAACCCCTTCAAAGTGGACCTCGCCGACCTCGATCGCCATCGTCCCTGACTCGATCTTGGCCATGTCGAGGATGTCGTTAATCAGCGACAAGAGGTCCGAACCCGACGCATAAATCGTCTCGGCGAACTCGCGCTGCTTGGGCGAGAGGTTGCCTTCCAGGTTGTCCGAGAGCATCTCGGCCAGAATCAAGAGGCTGTTCAGCGGCGTGCGCAGCTCATGAGACATATTGGCGAGAAATTCTGATTTATATTTTGACGTCAGTGAAAGTTGCTCGGCCTTTTCTTGGAGGGCGAGTTTGGCCAGCTCGATCTCGCGGTTAATCTCCTCGACCTGGTCTTTCTGATGGGCGAGCTGGCCGGCCTTGGTTTCGAGGTCTTCGTTGGCGGTCTTGAGCTTTTCTTGCTGGCGTTTCAGGAGTTCTTCCGACGCCTGGAGCGACACGGCCTGATCTTCCAGGGCGGAGTTCTTGTCGCGGAGTTCTTCTTGCTGGGTCTGCAACTCCTCGGCGAGGGTCTGCGACTGGGTCAGGAGCGACTCGGTGCGCATGTTGACCTCGATCGTGTTGAGCACGATCGCGATGGTTTCGGTGAGCTGGTCGAGTAGGTTAAGGTGGACGTCCTTGAAGTTCTGGAATGAGGCGAGTTCGATGACCGCCTTGACTTGCCCCTCGAAGAGGACCGGCAGGACGACGATGTTCAAAGGGGGGGCCTCGCCCAGGCCGGAGCCGATCCGGATGTAGTCGCCCGGCGCGCCTTCGATCAGGATGCGGTCTTTCTCATAGGCGCATTGACCGACGAGCCCTTCGCCGATGCGGAAGGCGCTGCGTAACCCTTTGCGTTCGCGATAGGCGTAGGTGCTGGTCAGGCGCAAGGTTGGCTCGACGCCGGAGTTGTCCATCATGTAGAAGACGCCGTGTTGCGCCGAGACGACCGGGGCCAGTTCTGAGAGGATCAGCTTGGTGACCTGCAAGAGGTCGCGCTGCCCCTGGAGCATGCGGGTGAACCTGGCGAGGTTGGTCTTGAGCCAGTCTTGTTCGGTGTTCTTCTGGGTGGTGTCCTTGAGGTTGCGGATCATCTCATTGATCGTGTCCTTCAAGGCGGCCATTTCCCCTTGGGCATCGAGGGCAATCGAGCGGGTGAGGTCCCCCTTGGTGACGGCGGTCGCGACCTCGGCGATGGCGCGGACCTGGGTTGTGAGGTTAGCGGCAAGCTGGTTGACGTTGTCGGTCAGGTCGCGCCAGGTTCCGGCCGCGCCGGGGACCTTGGCCTGGCCGCCAAGCTGCCCTTTGACGCCGACCTCTCGGGCGACGGTGGTGACCTGCTCGGCGAAGGTTGCCAATGTGTCAGTCATCTCGTTGATCGTGTCGGAGAGGGCGGCGATTTCCCCTTTCGCCTCGACCCCGAGCTTGCGCTTCAGGTCGCCGTTGGCGACCGCCGTCACGACCCTGGCGATCCCGCGGACCTGGCTGGTGAGGTTGCCCGCCATGCTGTTGACGCTGTCGGTCAGGTCTTTCCAGACTCCCGCCACCCCACGGACCTGCGCCTGGCCGCCAAGCTGCCCTTCGGAGCCGACTTCCCGAGCGACCCGGGTCACTTCCGAGGCGAACGAATTGAGCTGATCGACCATCGCGTTGATCGTGTTCTTGAGCTGAAGCATCTCTCCTTTGACGTCAACGGTGATCTTCTTGGAGAGGTCTCCATTGGCGACCGCCGTGGTGACTTCGGCGATGTTGCGGACCTGGTCGGTGAGGTTGCCCGCCATGCTGTTGACGCTGTCGGTGAGGTCTTTCCAGGTGCCGG
>JBDTIR010000564.1:0-8240 GCA_039936275.1 Isosphaeraceae bacterium
TCGGCTCTCGCGCGCCCTGGCGAGAGAAGGGCATGAGGTCCACGTGATCTACTGCCAGGATGCCTTCAACCTGTCGCGCGGTGATCAGGGGCCAAGGCCCTACGAACCTCCCCCTGGCGTCACGATCCACCCGTTGACCAGCCCGGTTGGACCGCTGTCCCCCCTGGCCACGCACCAGACCGGCCGTCCCTGGTTCAAGGCGGGGGCGATCCGCCGCATTCTCGACGCGGTCCGACCCGACGTGGTCCATGTTCACAACCTGTCCTTGATCGGCGGCCCGGGTCTTTTGGAATGGTCGATCCCGGGCGCGGTCAAGCTGATGACGACCCATGAACACTGGTTGGTCTGTCCCCAGCATGTGCTCTGGAAGTTCGACGGCAGCGTCTGCGAAACGTCCGAGTGCGTCCGTTGCTGCGTAAAGTCGCGTAAGCCACCTCAACTCTGGCGTAAGACCGGCGTCCGCGACCGCGCACTCCGTTGCCTGGACGCCTTGATCTGCCCGAGCCGTTCGACCCAGCATGAGCACGCCAGGCGCGGAATCAACGTACCAACGACCCACCTGCCTTACTTCCTGCCCAGCGACTACACCGGCCTGCCTCCCGCCCCGACCCCCGGGTACAGCCGTCCCTACGTGGCGGCGGCTGGCCGCCTGGAGGAGATCAAGGGGTTCCAGGACGCCATCGACGCCATGCGAACCTTGCCGGGGCTCGACCTGCGGATCGCCGGAACCGGTCGGTATGAAGGGGAATTACGGCGACGGGCCGACGGCCTGACGAACGTCCATTTTGAAGGGCGACTGGACTCCGCCCGGGTGGCGGCCCTGTTTCGAGGGGCTCGCGCCGTGGTGGTGCCGTCGTTGGTCTACGAGACCTTTGGCTACGTCGTCCTGGAAGCGTTCGCCGAGCGGACCCCGGTCATCGTCCGCAACCTGGGCGCCTTGCCCGAACTGGTGGGCGAGAGCGGCGGCGGCCTGGTCTTTGACACCTCGGAAGAACTGGTCGACGCCCTCCGTTGCCTTGCCGAAGACGACGACTTCCGCGAGACCCTGGGCGGGCACGGTGAGCAGGCGCGTCACGACATCTGGTCCGAGGCCAAACACCTTGACCTGTACTTCGCCTTGATCGAACGCTGCCAGCGGACACGCAGGCTGCTGGTGGACCCACCCGTCTCAGAGTCGGAATGGGGAGCAACCCCTCAAGAGGAATCGGCAAAGCCGGAGCGCGTCAAGGTTTGACCGCGTTGACAGCGAAGACGCCTCGCCGCCTGCCAAGCGCGATCAATTCGGCCTTCACCGCGTCGGCGAAGCGGGAGCGGTGGAACATCGCCGCGTGAGCCAGACCCGCGTTGATCCGGGCCGCTCGTTCCTCGTGACCATCCGTAATCGCGGCCAGGGCGTGGACCAAGGGGGCGGTGCTGGCAGCCTCAAGGTAATACGGTGCCTCGCCTCCGGCTTCGACCAGGGCACTGTTGCGCAAGGTCACGACCGGGCAACCGCTGGCCAGGGCTTCGAGCACGGGCAGCCCAAACCCCTCATAGTTCGAAGGATAGAGCAAGGCGAGCGCTCCGGACATCAAAGCGTGCAACGTCGAGTCGTTGACGTGACCACCGCTGTGCACCCGCTCACCACTCAAGACGGTCCCCCCTTCGGGACCAACAAAGAGAAGTTGGTGATCTGGATAGCTTTGGATGTGTAGGGCGAATGCACCGAGTAGAACAGGCACGTTCCGCCGACTGGAACGCTTACCCACAAACAAGAAGTAGGGAGCGTCGTCCAGACCCGAAGCCTTGCGAGCGGCGGCGACCTCCGGCGCGTCCAGGGGTTGAGGGCGGAAGCCGGGATCGAGGCCGGGCGGGATGACTCGAAGCCGATCGTCCGCGACCCCGTAGAGCCGATGGGCGTCCCGGGCGGTGGCCCTGGAAGGAACGATCACAAGATCGGCGCGGCGGGCGGCGCGGCGGTAGCGAGCGTTGAACTGCCAGCGGACATGCAAAGGGAATCCGTCTGGGAGGATTTCGGGGATCAGGTCAAACAGGACCAGGGCGGTCGGGCCGAACCAGGTTGCGGGAACCAGGTTTGCCGGGGCGAAGAGCAGGTCGCCGGGCCGCAAGAGGCGACCGAGCCCCAGGCGTTCCCAGACCAGGCCCGGCCATTCCGAACCGACGACCTCGGCGTGAAGCCCATGAAGCGTCGGCACCCGGTCCAGGCCGGCGGGATCCTTAAGCACGATCAAGACGTTCGCCAAGGGGAAGCCCGACTCGGCCCACTCACCGAGCAAGACCTCCAGATAGCGGCCGACGCCAGTCCGAGCAGCGGTCAACCGCCGGCCGTCGATGACCAATCGCAACGCAATCGCCTCCTTTAGTCAACGACGTCCCTTGGAATATTGCATGGTTCTGTTGCGTTATGGTTCCTTGTTCTCGGAAGCCGACCACGTTCGCATTGTACGCGAAGCGAGGCCGTTCCGTCAGGCAACTGTGGATCGAGAATCAGACGAATCAGATCGGAATCATGACTCCGATCTTGAAGCCACGGGAAATCTACGTTACAGTGATCACTGTCCAACAGCCGACATTCCCAAAGGCAGTAGTTGGGCGTCCGACTTCCAACCCCACGGCGGCGTAGCTCAGTTGGTCAAGAGCAGCGGATTCATAACCCGCAGGTCACTGGTTCGAATCCAGTCGCCGCTAGTTCCGTCAGCCCCCGACACAGGGCGACTCAAACCGCTAACTTCCGACAAATCCAGGGGTTTACGACTCATTAGGATCGCCTCGTCCGAAGGCATGATTGCGTCAGAATCCGCCCTGTTCCGACCCCTGCGGTGAGGAAAGCGACCTTTGATATCTTGAACGTCTGTGCCAGTTTTGGAGAGTGCGGCGGGTTCGGCTGGCGCGGGATCGGGGCGAAGCGAGGGGAGAGACGCGGCGGCCTCAAGGTCCACAACGCGGGGCCTGGTGTAGCGGCCGGTCAATTCCAAGGTCGAATGCCTCATCAACGTGTGGACCACCCTTGGCGAGACGCCAGCCCCGTCAAGCAAGGTGGCCATCTGGCACAGTAAGGCGAGGAAGGTCGAAGACCAGGCCCGCTGAGTCTTTGTAGGGGATGCCAGCAGCATTCAGGTCGATCCGGAGCACGCTGGCCTCCTTCTCAGGTAGGGGAAGACGGGAGTGTCTGAAGGCATCCTGGCGCTCGTCAGATGGTGCACAACAATAGGAAAATTGCGATAAATAGCGAGTATTGATTTCAGCGATTTCCATCGGGGGAGGTATCGACTTTTTCGATCCATCCAAGTCACCATGTAGTCCTCTTTTGGCGCAGGATTTGAGTAGTCAAGCCACGGAAAAGTAGGAAAGCCGGGTATTTAACCAGGGGCTTCGGATAAACACCCTCGAATCAAATTGGGGTTCTACTAATTTATCCTTGGCTGTTTTATTCAACAGACTCGAATTCTGTGCCGAAAGAGGACTGAACGGTTACGGTTAACCGTTCCACTCGCCCGAAAACACTTCCGTCGCCGAGCCGGTCATGAACACTGAGCCGTCGTCCGGCCATTCCAGGTCCAGGTCGCCGCCGGGCAGGTGGGCCAGCAAGCGACGCTCGGTTCGGCCGGAGAGGACCCCCGCCACGCACACGGCGCACGCCCCGGTGCCGCAGGCCAGGGTGATCCCCGAACCTCGCTCCCAGGTCCGCATCCGGACTTCGCTCGGGCCGAGCACCTGAACGAAGTGAACGTTCACGCGCCTGGGAAACACCGGATGACATTCCAGGGCCGGACCAAGAACGTCCAGGGGGACGCGAGAAACGTCTGGAACGTAAACCACAACGTGCGGGTTCCCCGTGGATACCGCCGTGAGCGTAAGATCCTGACCGTTTACGCTCAAGGGAGCGTCCACGGGCGGATCGCCTGGCAAGGTGGTCGGAATCTCGGCCGCCCGCAGGATCGGCGGTCCCATGTCCACGCGGACCCGAGCGGCCTTCCCCCCTTCGGCCTCAACCCCAAGGGTCAAGACCCCTCGGCCGGTCTCGATCGTCACCAGGGCCTTGGTGGCGATACCATGATCATAAATGTATTTCGCCACGCAGCGCACGCCGTTGCCGCACATCTCCGACTCGGAGCCGTCGGCGTTGAACATTCGCATCCGCGCATCGGCCCGTTCCGAAGGTCCAATCAAGATCAAGCCGTCCGAGCCGATGCCGAAATGCCGGTCGCTCACGGCCCTCGCCACCGCCGCCGGTTCGTCCGTCAACCGCTCTTCGAACAGGTTGACGTACACATAATCATTGCCAATCCCATGCATCTTCGTGAACTTCATCGCTTATTGCTCCATGATTGAGGTGCTTATGGACGAACATTCTTCATACCATTTCAGCCCCTCAGGCAACGGGGCGGCCGCGTATTCCAGATGAATGACCCGGCGGCGTTCGGGTTCGATTGAGGACGACGAGGCATGGAGCAACAGGGGACGCATCAAGAGAGCGCCTCCACGTCGAACCGGACAGACGACGCCGTCGGCCGGGCCGCTCCAGGCGCCCAGCGCGCCGTCGGCGAGGTGGTGCGAGCCCGGCAGGACGCAGAGCGGGCCGTTGTTCTCGTCCGCGTCGTCCAGGTGCAGGCGCACGGTCAGCATCCCCCTAAGCACATCGAGAGGAGGCCGGACGTGCGCGATGCCGGCCTTGGTCGTCCAGGGGCCGTAGCCTGGTACGTCCCGACGCTGCCGCACGGCGATGGTCAGGTCGCGGTGCCAGGGGACGTTCCAGTTGGCCTCGGGCGTCTTGTCGAACACCAGAGCGCGAACGGCGAACGCAGTGGGGCCGAGAATCGGCATGACCAGGGCGCGGAGCGTCGAGGTATCGGCCAGAAGGCGGACTTCGGGCACGCGCCGTAAGACGTCGCGCATGCCGTAGACGCTGCCGCCGCGATGCAAGGTCGTCTCCTCGGATCGAGCCCGCTCCAAGGCGTCGGCCAGGGCGAGCACCTCCGAGGGTCCAAGCACGTCCTCGACGACGGCGAATCCGTCGCGATCGATCAAGGCGGACAGGTCGTCCACGATCGGCATCCTCTTTGGTTTGGCTCCGTTCAGCCCTGGCTAAACAGGCGGAGACGGCGACCATCAACCAAGGATGCGTCGGATCCGGGCGCGGTTCAAGCCCAATCCAATGGCGGAGCAGGGCCATTCAAAGTTCTTGCTTCGGCTGTGACTGGGCTTTCTCCTGTTTCGATGAAGAAGGGAGCCCCGCCCCGCATGAGCACGACGCTGGCCACCGCGTCTTTGTCTGAGATCTTTGCCACGGTCCCGGACCCTGCGAGTCGCCTCGGGCGGTCCTACCAGACTGGCCTCGGTGCTGACCTTGGCCGTCACCGCCATTGCTCTGTGGCTGTCGCAGCCTCTACGCCATCGCCCAGTTGGGGACGCGATGATAACCACCTGGACAGAACCGACTGCATTAGGTGCGCGGTGTCTGCCGCGGCGAGGACGGATGCCGGGTCCGCACCGGTTGCTGTGTCTCGGGTGCTCAGTGGCTTGAGGAACGTTGGGGTTGTCTGTGCTTGCGTGCGACGGGCCTGCCCCGGATCGCTGAAGCATTCCGACGCCATGCGGCCAAACCCGAAGAGGCGGTATCGAAGGTCATGGAGCCCTTACCCATAAAACTTTGGAAGCCCCTGTTCCCAAGGCGGCTTCTTCTCGACACCACGCGCGGCCTTGTGCTACAGTCGCCGACTGTCAACGGCCCGGCCGGTCGGCGGCTTGGGGCCGAGTCGCGGTTCTCCATCGGGGTTATATCACCATCATGTCACAGGAACGAACAATGCTTTATGCTTGTCTGGCCGCCCTGGGAGTGTTCGGACTGCTTGCCTTGACCGGCGGGGGGGCAGCCCTGGCCGACGACCAGGGGAAAGGCAAGACGGTCGTCGTTCTGGACACGAGCGAAGGCCCGATCACGCTGGAATTGGAGCCCACCAGAGCGCCGAAGACTGTCGAGAACTTCCTCAAGTATGCGGACGACGGCTTCTACAACGACACAGTGTTCCACCGCGTGATCCCCGGCTTCATGATCCAAGGGGGCGGACACGCCAAGGACACGTACCGTGAGAAGGAAACCCGGGGTCCGGTCAAGAATGAGTCGAACAACGGTCTGAGTAACACCCGGGGCACGGTCGCCATGGCCCGCAAACCCGACCCTGACAGCGCCACGGCGCAGTTCTTCATCAACCTGGGCGATAACTCGCGACTCGACCAGGCTGGCGGCGGCTATACCGTCTTCGGCAGGGTGATCGACGGTCTGAACGTCGTGGACAGGATCGCCGCTGAACCGACCGGCACGCAGACCCTGGAAATGATCGTGTCTCCCGGCCAGACTCGCAAGATCCCCACGGCCGACGTGCCGACGAAGCCGATGATCATCAAGAGCGTCAAGCGGAAAGGGGCCTGAACCGGCTCATCGCCACGGCGAGTTGAACGGTTCGCTCTCGCGGCTTGACCCCTACGCCTCCTCCCCATAAGATGAAGTACCGGGTAGCGCCGCGAAGCGGCTTCCCAAGGTCGCCTCGCCACCCGCCGATCCGATGATTTGTATCCCAACCCCTTGGAGCTCTTGCTGATGGCTCATATTGTCGCCGAGCCGTGCTTCGATTGTAAATATACCGATTGCGTGGTCGTCTGCCCCGTCGATTGCTTCTATGAGGGGACGTTGATGTTGTACATCCATCCCGAAGAATGCATCGACTGTGAGGCATGCGTCCCCGAATGCCCCGTCGAAGCGATTTTCCTGGAAGACAACCTGCCCGACGAGTGGAAGGACTTCACCCCTCTGAACGCTGAGGAAGCGCCGAAGTGTCCGGTGATTACCGAGAAAAAGGCGGCGCTTGAAGGGGAGTCGTGCAACAAAGCCGTGCAGTGAGCGTCTTTTGATCCGGCAAGCAGCTCAAGGATGCCGCTCTTCACCCCGGCCCACGGGTTCGCCGGGGTTTTTTCTTGCGCCGCGCTGGGGCTCAATCGGTCGTGTTCTGGGGAACCTGAGAAACTCGCCAGTTCGGACTACCGACAAACGAACGACCCAAAGAGACCCACTCTCCTTTGGGTCGTTCGCGGTTGTTGATCAACGCCTCCGAGGTCTGGCTTTTCGGAGTCGTCCAGTTTATTTCAGGTCGTCGTCCGAAATCGCCTCGCCGCCATTTCGGGTCATGAGCTTGAGCAGGACGCCCTTGTTCATCCGGGCGTTGAGCGAGGCAACGCTGCCGTCACAGCGGGCGAAGTTAATGACGCCGTGGTGCTTGCTCGCCCAGTAGGGGGCCGCCGCGGTCGCCCGGTTGACCGTCTTGGAGATGTCCGTCCGGATGCAGCAACTGGTGGCTTCGGGCCATGAACCGAAGAGCGTTTCCCCGAAGATGACCGTGGTCGAGGCGCCGTCGGTTACGTCCGCCAAGCTGACTTCGGAGTTTTTGTACGTGATGCCGTTGGTCCAGTTAATGCAAGTATTGCAGGGATCGCTCGTATCCGGCGTGCAGCCCGTCGGCATGCCGCCCGAGGCCATGTTGCCCCGGTAGTCTGACGGCCCCATCCGCGCGGATTGGCTGCTCGCGGCCGAACCGGGTTTAGTCTGCGCGGTCGCCGCTGCGTTGGCCTTGCGGTTCGAGGGGCAAACGAAGAAATCGATTGATCGGCGGATGCTCGTCGAGTTCACCGGGTGCGCCGCGTATTTCGGGGTCGTTCCGGTAGAGACCGGGTATTGTGGCGGGTAGTTGAAGTTAATTTCGTTCCAGAGATTCTCCATCTCCATCTTGAGGAACAGGCCGGTCATGCCGTTCCACATATAGGGTGTGGCTGCGCAGTCGAGGCAGTTCGGATCGTTTTCTCCGTCGCAGAACCAGCCCGAGGGGAACGAGCCATAGGCGTCGTGGTATTCCTGTGCCGCGAGCCCAAGCTGCTTGAGATTATTGATGCATTTCGCCCGGTTGGCTGATTCACGCGCCGATTGCACCGCCGGCAAGATCAGGGCGATCAACACACCGATGATGGCGATGACGACCAACAACTCGATCAGTGTGAAGCCCGTCCGGGACCGATTCGCCACCCGCATCCTTCGGATCATGGAACGCCCCCATTCCTCTCTAAGCCATAAGCCAAAATTATCCCGACACCGTATCGATACTGTTCAGCATAATCAATCCTGGCTGTCAATGCAATCATTGTCGATGATTTCGTTCGGCGGTGGACAAGATCGCAAGATCGCTTGGATCGCT
>JBDTIR010000565.1:0-3415 GCA_039936275.1 Isosphaeraceae bacterium
GGCGGTTTCTTTTCTGTGGCACTGTCCCTACCCGATTCCGGCCGCTTCCGCCTTGATAAGCGACAACGACCCGAACCAAGGCGGTGGGCGTTACCCACCACCGCGCCCGTTCGGAGTCCGGACTTTCCTCCCCGGCACGACCCTTGCTCCCTGGCGAACCAGGTTCCAAAGCGCCGGAGCGACCATCTCGCCCGCCATGAACCTGCGGTATTGCTACGTACTGAACTTCGAAAACGCCCGAAAAAATTTGCGAAGTTTGAAATTTTGTCAAGATCCCGGTCGTCAACAATTTCCCATTTTACCCAAATGGTGTATAGTCTCAAGGATCGATCGCACTTCCAGGGAGAGTGAATCCATGGAAATTAGCACTTACTTACGCACACGGCTCGTCCCCTTCGAACGGTTGTTGCATTGTCCGGCACCCTCCGCCACGCGGAAGGCCCAGAGCGTCCATGTTCCCGGTGAGCAAGTTGCCAAGTCGGTCTTGCTCCGAGGTGGGAATGGCGACGCTCTGGCGGTCTTGCCCGCGACTCACCGGATTGACCTGGAGTTGCTGGCACCGATCCTGGGTACGACTGAGTTGCGACTCGCGACCGAAGAGGAACTTAGCCTGGTCTTTCATGACTGCGAGCGTGGCGCTTTGCCCCCGTTCGGTCGTCTTTACGGTCTGCCGACGATTGTTGACGCCAGTCTCGCGGCTTGGACACATATTGTCGTTGAAGGAAACGTCCGTCACGAGGCTTTGCGGCTTCGATTCCTTGACTTCGAAGCGGTTGAGCAACCTCTTCAGGCCCGCTTCGCCACGCCGATCTGCCCACCGCGACGGCGAGAACAACAAGTGCGATAATTCCGTTTCGTAGACTGATTTGAGAGTGGACCATGGTGAGGGCGGACCAAGGACGGCGATGGCGGATCCACAGAGCGCGACGGGCCTTCCTTTGGTGTTCGGGACCGTCGCGAGGACGTTGTCGCCTTGATTTGAAGCGCGGGTCCAGGCCACGATGGATAGGAACGGGGCGTCGCGACAGAGGCCGCCAAAACGGGCGGCATCCCGGGCCGTTTGTCCGGGGCCTTCCCATCGCTCGCCTGTGTAGGACCAATGCGCCATGCCCTTGAAGATCCTGTTTATCGGCGACGTCGTCGGCGCACCAGGCCGCAAGATCATGGGCCAGGCCTTGCCGAGACTGATCCGTCAATGGGGCCTGGGCCTGGTCGTCTGCAACGCTGAGAACGCCGCGGGCGGCTCCGGTCTGACTGTCAGCACGCATGACGAACTGGTCGAAGCCGGCGTGGACGTCTTCACCCTGGGCGACCACGCCTACCGTAAGGACGAGGTCTTTGACCTCTTTGAACGTAACGACCGCCTCTGCCGGCCTGCGAACTACCCGCAAGACTCCCCGGGGCCCGAAGTGGTCCTGGCTGAAGCCCGCGACGGCACCATCGTCGCCGTCTTCACCGTGCTGGGCCGCACCTTCATGCGCCCGGTCGATTGCCCGTTCCGCGCCGCCGACCGCATCCTCGACCACCTGGAAGGAACGGCAAAGGTCGTTCTGGTCGATCATCACGCCGAGGCGACCAGCGATAAACAACTCTTCGGACGCTATCTCGACGGCAGGGTCTCGGCCGTCCTAGGTACGCATACCCACGTCGCCACGGCGGATGAACAAATCTTACCCAGAGGGACAGCCTACCAGACCGACGTCGGCATGACCGGACCTTATGATTCGATTCTCGGCCGCCGTTACGATCGCGTCCTGGCGACCACGCTCTCATTCATCCCCAACCATTTCGACGTCGCCAGCGGCGACCCTCGCCTCTGCGGCGCTTTGGTCGAAGTGGACCCGGCCACCGGCCGCGCCCTCTCCATCTGCCGCGTGTCGATCAACGAGGAAGCCGCTCGGAAATTGATCACCGCAGCGCCCGCACGTGATTGAGAGCCTGTCCTGCCTTGGACGGCGTGGTTCACACGCCCTTTGCAAAACCAGATGCGGAAATCTCAAGGACTCTCACCCAAGGCCCGATTCCAAGGTCAGCCCGCGAACCCCTTCAACCGCGCGTTCCAACCCCCGGCGCACCGCGTCGGAATCGTCAAAGGTCTTGCCGTCAATGAAGTGCCAGCGGATCCAACGGGCGCCTCGGAGTAGAGCTGCGGAACGCTCAAAGGGGGCGATCAAAGCGGCTTCGTCGTCGTTCAAGGTTCGAACCTTGGCATAGGCGTTGAGCGCCTCGGCCCTCGCGAGGCGATCCGGGCCGACCCCTTCGGTCAGGAGCCTGGCCAGGTCGGCCGAGACCGTCTCGACGCCGAGTGCGCCGAAGTCGACCAGGCCGGTCACCTGATTCCCTTCGAACAAGAAATGGTCAGGGCGAACGTCACGCAGACAAGGAATCAAGGTCCGGCGTTGATCGGCCAGACGTCGGATCGAGTCGGCAACCGGAAGGGTCAAGCGGATGGCCAGGCCCAACCAGTGGCGGGCGAGGTCTGAGAGCGGGTCGGCCGGGGCCCGGTTCAAGGCGTCTTCCAGGGTGTTGAACCCACCGCCGAGCAACGCATCCATTTCAGTAAGCCGCGCCCTCAAGCCTGGACTGACGTCCAACGACCGGCCAACGTGACGGGTCCGCTGATGAAACCTCGCAAGCGCCGCAAAGGCCGAGCGCAGCCTGAGCGTCGGCGGCGGTCGTCCTGGATCGGCCGAGCCCGGCATCCACGGGGACAGATCCCAGAGCCGGCCCGCATGCTCCTGAATCGACACACCCTGACGGTCCCGCTCCGGGACGGGGATGAATCTGAGGTCCTGGACTTGAAACAAGATTTGATGAATCCAGCGCAAGCGAGCAAGGCTTGGCCCGTCGATCGGCCAGGCCCGAACCACCAAGGGACCTCTCGCCGAATCGAATCGCCAGAGCCGCGACCCGCTCGTTCCCCCCGCATTCCCGAGCGGTTCAAGAACCGAGAGCGGCTGGATCAGACTTGGGTATCGGGCGAGTAAAATTCGCGGAACATTATTAATCATTCATAAACGCATAACGAACTTAATTTTTTACCGGAAACTCAAAACCGTTGAAATTACTTCGCTCCGCGAGTCCCGGGCAGCCTGGTTCGGTTGCGACTGGATTCTCGTTTCCAGACCAGCCTCGTCGTTCAACGACCGTACACGCAAGGCGTCAATGGCGGCCATGAGCCGCTCGGTGGCTGAGGCGAGTGCCGCACGGTCGGCGGAGGCGTTGGCGGGAAAATCGGACAGGTCAATCGGTGGACCATAAACGACGCGGGCCTGAGACAGCCATTCTAATGACTTGAACACGTCATTGGTTTCGGGCGTGCCTCGGATATACGCAGGGATCACCGGCACTCGGGCTCGCAGGGCGATATACGCCGCTCCCGGCTTCCCCGGGCCGATCTCGCGGCCCGACTTCG
>JBDTIR010000566.1:0-3336 GCA_039936275.1 Isosphaeraceae bacterium
TGCCGCGACCCGGGAGATCCCAGACGGCTTCGATGCGCCCTTGGCGGTGGGCGAGCACGCGGTCGTGCAGGACGAACGTGAGGTCACTGTAGCCGGGAATCACCTCCACCTTCTGACCGATCTGGAACGGCTCGCCGGACTCGAGGGCGATGGTGGCGTGTTCGGCGGAAAGGTTGATGACGCGGTGCTCGGATTGGTCTTTCAGGACCGGCATCTGGCGGTGCTGGCTGATCGATTTCTGGCCGATGTCGAGAATCGCTCGCCCTAGTTTGGGCAGGCTGACGACGGTGGCCAGGACGGTCAACGCCGGCTCGTGTCCAAGGACCCTGCACCCCTTGATATAGTACATACAAGCAAATACGCCGCCACCGGCCTGGATTTCGGTCAGGCCAGGGACGTCCGCGGAATACTGGTACGACCCGGAGCCGCCCGCCGAGACGATCCGGCAGGGCAAGCCCGCGGCCTCAACGGCATGCTTGGCGGCCATCAACCGACCGAGTGCCTCAAGAATCGCCAGGCGCTTGGCGTCCGGGTCTTCGATCATGAGGGTGTGCCCCTCGTAACCCATCAGGCCGTCGAACCGCAGGCCGGGGGTCTCCGCCAAGGCGCGAGCCAGGGCGACGGCCGCTTCGGGCGAGGTGACGCCGGTGCGATCCATGCCCAGACCCACATCGACCAGGAGGCCGATCTCGACGCCAGCTTGCCTGGCGGCCTCGGCCAAATGGGGGAGGTGGGCCAGATGGTCCACCGTCGCCTTGACGTTCGCTCGCCGCTGGAGTGCGGCCAGACGCGCGGCCTTGCTCGGACCGACGACGAGGTGGGCGATCAGGATATCGTCGATCCCGCCCGCGACCATGACCTCGGCCTCGCTGACCTTGGCGACAGTCACGCCGATAGCCCCCGCCCGCCGTAATGCGTGTGCGATCGCGGGGCACTTGAACGCCTTGGCGTGTGGCCTCCACTGCACGCCACGCGCCCGGAAGTGATCGGCCATCGTCCGGACGTTGCGGTCAAAGGCGTCGAGGTCCAGCAGCAAGGCCGGCGTGTCCAGGTCGGTCACGGGCAACCCGACGGCGCTGAGTTGCATGAGCGGGCATCCTTCAAAGACGGAGCGATCCCCAAACGAGCGAGCGACATCGCCCAAAGCCACGGTAGGACCGCAGACCGATCGGTTCGCGATCAGCCCTTATGTTATCGTACAACAACGGTTCGCATCAGGGAACCCCCTTGATTTTCGATCCAGAGGAACGTCCGGACCCTTCGATCCGAAGATTCCCGTGAATATTGCGCCGGGGCCCGGCGTCTTCCTTGTTATACTATCTCAAGAGCGGGCCTTGGACTCGCCGCTTGTTTGCGATCGCTACCCGACCGAGATGGACCTCTCTTTTGATGTCGCATCCGCGTTCTCGCCCCTGGCGAACAGTTCGTCGGCGTTATCGCCGATGGGTCAGACGGCTCGACCGGGAGCCGCCCGAATGGCTGCGCTGGCTGACCCCTTGGGGGACCAGCCTCGCCCTGCATGCGCTCTTGCTCTTGCTGCTGGGGGTGGTCCTCTACGTCAGGTCTGGTGGCTGGTCCGTAAAGGAGACGGTCCATCCGGTCGAGCTGGCGACGCAGTTGCGCGACGACCTGACCTCAACAAGGGCGTCGGACCACTCGGGCGACCCGTTCACCAGGCTCGACTCCGAGATCCCCCCTTCGCTGGCACTCCAACCTTCGCCGGAGTCCGACGTCATCAACGTTCCCGGGATGCCCCCGCAGTTCCGGCTCGGCGACCGCTTGCAGCTTGACCCCCCTGCCCCGGAACCTTCCAAAGGGCGAGGAACCGCGCGCGGCGGGGCCAAGGGGTCGGGCGGAATCGGATCGAAGACGGAGAACGACCTGGTCATGCCGTTCGCCGGCCGTTCCGGCGCGATGAAAGCCATGCTGGTCCGTCGCGAAGGCGGGACGCTCGAGTCCGAGCAGGCCGTCGAGGCCGGGCTCGACTGGCTGGCCCGCCACCAGAACCCCGACGGAAGCTGGAGCCTCGACCCGACCCCCCGTTGCAAAGGCCAAGGCTGCCCGTCGCGCTCAACCATCGTCGCCGACCACGCCGCGACCGGTCTCGCCCTCTTGCCGATGCTCGCCGCCGGCCATTCGCACCTTGAGAAAGGGCGCTATCAGCAATCGCTCGCCCACGGCCTCCGCTGGCTGGTCAAGCACCAGCAGACCAACGGCGCACTGTTCACCGACGGCACCTGGAACGCCGCCTTTTATAGCCACGCGATCGGTTCAATGGCTCTGTGCGAAGCCTACGGCCTGACCCGAGACAAATCCCTGCGCCGGCCCGCCGAGCGGGCGATCCGGTTCATCGTCCAGTCGCAGAACAAGCTCGACGGCGGCTGGCGATACTACCTCGGCCAGCCCGGCGACACCTCGGTCTTCGGCTGGCAACTCTTCGCCCTCCGCAGCGCCTCGTTGGCCGGACTGGACGTGCCCGCCGCCACCGTGAGACGTTGCCGGCAATACCTCGACCTTGCCGCAACCGACCCTTCAAAAATCACCTACGCCTACCAGCCTGGCGGTCCCGTCCACGCGGTGATGACGGCCGAAGCCCTGCTCGGCCGCCAGTATCTCGGCTGGAACCGCGACCATCCCACCCTGCTCCGAGGGGCCTCCCTGGTCATGGCCGACCTTGGCGATCATCCCCAGCCCAACATCTATTACTGGTATTACGCGACCCAGATGATCCACAACATGCACGGCAAAGACTGGCCTCGCTGGAACGCCCTGGTGCGTGATTCCCTCATCCGGATGCAGACCGACGGCGAAGAATGCGACCGAGGAAGCTGGGACCCCGAGACCCCCTCCTGGGACCGCTGGACCCTCAAAGCCGGCCGACTTTATCTAACCTCACTGTCTCTCTTGACCCTGGAAGTCTACTACCGCTACCTCCCCCTCTACCGCGACCGCGACGGCCAGATTGAAGGCACCGAAGCCGCCACCCTCGCCGCCGAAGGCCAAGACCCCGCCCCGGCCATCGCGGTGCCCTGAGACCGCTTCGAGTGAACATCATTCATTTGCATGCTCAGCCGTTTGATCATCCTCGCTGACTTCGAAGATGGGCTTGATCAGCCGGACAACCTCATCTGCGAATGGAGCAAAACTGTTGGGACAGCGGGTGCGGATCGTATCAAGGTCCCGGATATTTTGGGTAATTCGGGTCGCTTCCGCAGAAGATAACTTACGGTCAAGCCCAGCGCAGCGACTGAGGACGATTTTGGGATTCTGGCTTCGATCCTGGCAAGGCGCGGGTAGCGATTCAGGATGCTCGGGGACATCGGGCTGTCGATTGCA
>JBDTIR010000567.1:0-5837 GCA_039936275.1 Isosphaeraceae bacterium
CTGACCGCCCTGGAACAGATGTGCCTCGGTCACACCATCGCCGACGTCGTGGGCATCCTGGGCAGCATCGACATCGTGCTGGGCGAGGTGGACCGATAAGAGTCCATCCGGGAAGTTTTGCTGGAAAATCAGGAATGTCGGGTTTGGATTCCAGTTGATTCTCGTTTGTTCCTGAAATCTGGAATCTGGAATTTCTTCCCGGATTGCCTGTCAGTTTACTACGATAAGTGAGCATAAGCCGAGCAGACTGTCTTCTTTTTTTTGGATAAAGGCGCTCAAATTCGCAGCGCGAGGCCGATGACCGTGGATTCCTGACAGGAGATTGATGAACATGGGTTTTGGTCAAGGTCTCATCATCGGTCACTGGGTCACGCTCCGGCGGTTCTTGCGCACCTTCGCCGTCGGCGCGGGGCGGACGCTCCAGCGGCGCGGTGGAGGCCATCAGCGCGTGGACCTCTGGTTCGGTTCCAAGGTGCGCGGTACGCAGCCGACCATCACACAGACCGCTGCCACTGAAGGATTGTTCACAGTCGAATATCCCGACGAACGCCTGCCGGTCTACGAGCGGTTCCGGTTCCTGCCGGTTCTGGTCTATGACTCTGACGACGGCAACGTCCGCTGCACCTCGTGCTACATCTGCGCGAAGGTCTGCCCGCCCCAATGCATCTGGATGACCCACGCCCAGACCGACGGCAAGCCGGTCCCCTTGCCCGAGGACTTTTATATTGATATGGACGTTTGCATGAACTGCGGCCTGTGCGCCGAATACTGCCCGTTCGACGCGATCAAGATGGACCATAACTTTGAGCTGGCCAACGGCGAACGGCACCTGACGCACGTCTTCAGCCTGCAAGACCTGCTCGTCTCCAGCGACTATTACGCCCAGACCCACCCCGAGGCCTGGGCCAGCGAGGACGAGGTGATTGAGCGCGGCAAAGTGCAAAAGAAGAAGGACCAAAGGCTGCAAAAAGCCCTGGCGGCGACCACGGCCAAGCCCGCGGCGGCCAAACCCGCGCCGGCCTCGAAGCCGGTGACGGCCTGAATTTCGAAAGGTCCGGGCGGTGGGCCCTTGAGCCCTCGGCAAGGCGCCGCTAAGATGACCCCCGACCTCCTTTTTGAGATCGAGATCCTTGACATGATTCCGACCAGTCCTCCACAACCGAAATACGCCCCGGGAACCCGCTTGCGCGTGGTCCAGCACGTCCGCGTCGGCCATCGCCGCTGGCGAACGGAAGTGATCGGCCTGGTCGAAGGCGAAGGGCTCCGCCCGGTCGGCGGCATGGAAATGGGCGGCAAGGCCGCCTACTGCCAACAGCCCACCCTGCGGCTCCGCCGCGACGACGACGAAATCCTGGTCGTCACCCTTGACGAGCATACGGAAGTTCACCCGATCTCTTGAGCCAAAGACCCCGGCCGACACGCGCCGGTCTCTTTTTTTGAATCGAGCGGTCCACGATGCTCTTGATCTACCGCTATATCCTCGTTGGATTGCTGCTCCTGGGCGCGATCGGTTTCGCCCTGGCTCCCTTGCTGGTCGTCGCCCTCGTGGCACCCAGCAAGCGGTCGCGGTCGAAGTCCGACATCTACGAATGTGGCGTCTTGACGACCGGCGAGACCTGGATTAAGTTCCGGATTCAATACTTCGTCTATGCCCTCTTGTTCGTGATCTTCGACGTCGAGACGGTCTTTCTCTACCCCTGGGCGGTCAGTTACGGCGGCCTCGGATTGTTCGCCCTGATCGAGATGGTCGTCTTCCTGACGATCCTGACCATCGGCCTGGCCTACGCCTGGGCGAAGGGCGTCTTGCAGTGGGTCTGAGCGGAACATTTAAGCCATAAAGGGTCCCCGAAGGAGGGTGCGGGCACGGTGAATATCGCGACCGTCTGGGCCTTGCAATTCGACACGCTCTGGCTGAGCCTGCCAATCCGACAATGGATTATCTGGGCCCTCTGGCTGTTCCTCGGGTTCTTCGGGATCTTTCCAGGGATCGTGGCCTACATGGTCTGGGGCGAGCGGAAGGCCGCCGCGCGGTTTCAGGACCGAATCGGCCCGAACCGGGTCGGTCCCCTGGGCCTGCTCCAGCCGATCGCCGACGCCCTGAAGCTGATCACCAAGGAAAACATCGTCCCAAGGGACGCTGATTACCGGGTCCACCTGCTGGCGCCCGTGGTCTTGCTCGTCTCCGCATTTCTGGTTCTGGCCGTCATTCCGTTCGGCTTCGGCTGGGACGAGCCGGTCCAAGACGCGGCCGGCCAGGTGATCGGCCATCGCCTGGCGGGCCTGGTCGCGGTGGACCTGCCCGCGGGCTTGCTCTACCTGGTCGCCGTGTCCAGCCTGTCGGCCCTGGGGATCTTCCTGGCCGGCTGGTCGAGCCGCAACAAATATTCCCTGCTGGGGGCCATGCGGGCAGTGGCGCAACTGGTTTCCTACGAGGTGCCCCAGGTCCTGGCGACGATCCCGATCATCCTCTGGGCAGGCAGTCTGAGCCTGGTCACGATTGTGAACCAGCAGGTTGATTTTGGCTGGTTCATTTTCACGCCGCCGGGCTTTCTCGCCTTCTGTCTCTTGACGATTTCCAGCATCGCCGAAGTCAATCGAGCCCCGTTCGACTTACCCGAGGCGGAGTCGGAAATCATCGCGGGCTACCACACCGAATACTCGGGGATGCGCTTCGGCCTGTTCTTCCTGGCCGAATACCTCAGCGTCTTCGGCGTGAGTTGCCTGGGCACGGTCCTGTTCCTCGGCGGCGGCGCGTTTCCGTTCACCGACTTCCCCCGCAACCTCCTCAGCGACCGCACCGCCTCCCTGGTCCTGGTCAACGCGCTCACGGTCGGGTCATTCTCGATCAAGGTCATCCTGTACGTCTTCCTGATGTTCTGGGTCAGGGCCACCCTGCCCAGAATGCGGGTGGATCGCCTGATGAACTTCGCCTGGAAATACCTGGTGCCTCTGGGCATCATCAACATCGTGTTCGCCGCGATCTGGTACGAATGCGTCTTCGGCCACAACCCCTACTACATTCCCTTTTTCCGTGATTATCTGTACGGCTGGCTGATTACCTTGCCCTTGGTGGTGATCGCCGTCGTGGGGATCATCATGCTCAACCGTGTGCTTGCACCGTCGAGGACCGCGCCAGTCTCGGCCCGAAGGCCGACCACACGGTCCAGCTCAGTGCTTCGATGAGAACGCATCAACCCTGTTCACGACATCAACGGCCTCGGGGCGGGAGACGGTTGCTTTGGTAATGCGCATTCTGTTCCTCGTCATTGCGTCGCTCGGCCTCCTGATGGCCCTGGGGACCGTTCTGGCCCGCAACCTGGTCTACGCGGCCTTGTACCTGTTCGCCTTCTTCTTCGTCGTGGCCTGCCTCTTCATCCTCCTGGAGGCGGAATTTCTCGCGGCCATGCAGGTCCTGGTCTACATCGGAGCGGTCGCCATCCTGATCCTGTTCGGGATCATGCTGACCAGGAACATCCAGGGGGATGAGACGACCGGCGGCACCCCCTTGGGCAAAAGCATGGCCGCGTTGGTGTCCCTGGGAATCCTGGCGGTCCTGATCGTGGGCATCAACGACGACCGAGGCGGCCCTGGCCGAGCGGCCTGGACCTCGCGCACCGTCCGACCCGCCGCGACCGCTCCGGGCGACCTCAATCCCGACGTCCGCGGCAATTCCATCAACGACATGACTCGCGTGATTGGTGTTGAACTGGTGACTCGGTTTGTCGTGCCTTTCGAGATTGCCGGCCTGCTTCTGACGGCGGCCCTGGTTGGCGCCATCGCTCTGGCTCAGGGACAGGACGAAGGGTCGCTCCGGATCGGACCGATGCGGACCACCAGGCTGACCACGACCCGGGGACCCGATGGCGGCAACGGCCACGCTGAACCCGGTACGCCTAGCCTTGAACCCCTCACCACCACCCCGGCGAGTGCCCCGCGATGACTGACGTCCCACTGAGCTGGTTCCTCTACTTCGCCTCGGCCTCGTTCGCCATCGGCCTGCTCGGCGTCCTGGTCAGGCGTAATGCGATCGCCGTCTTGATGGCGATCGAACTCATGCTCAACGCCTCGAACATCAACCTGATCGCCTTCTGGCGCTACGGTCCCATGCCTGCGGGCGAAGGGCCGCTCACCGGCGTCATGATGGCTATCTTCGTGATCGCCATCGCCGCCGCCGAGGTCGCCGTCGGTATCGGCCTGATCCTGCTCTGTTACCGCCGCTGGAAAGCGGCCGACGTGGACCGCTTTGACAGCATGGCGGGATAAACGGAGAACGTGTTTGGACAGGGCCTTGGGCAGAACGAGAGGAGACGGATCACTCATGCGGATCATGACAACAGCGATTCGAACGATCTGCCCACTCCCCCGTGTTTCTCCGCCCACTGTCCACTGCTCACTGCCAACTCCAAACACTGCTCACCACGATTAATCAGCCCGGGGCCCGTGTCCATGTTGACGATCAACGCCCACGACTTTTATTACCTCGCCCCGGAAATCGCCCTGACGGTCTGGGGGTTGGTCGTCTTGATGGCCGACTTCGCCTTACTCCGCCGCCAGACCGATAAGCGCCGGCAGGTCATCCTGGGCTGGCTCTCGCTGGCAGGGGTGGCGGTCACGCTCGGACTCATGGCCTGGTTTTCTGGCCTCTACTTCAGCACCCCGGCGCAACTCGCGGCCGGCACGTTCAACCCCGACCCGGTCATCCTCTTCGGCACGGTCTCCGGCGACATCCTCACCTTCTGGATGAACCTCTTGATCGTGCTCTTGCTGGCGATGGTCATCGCGATGTCGATGGCCTGGTCGTTCACCAAGCTTTGGGGCGAATACTTCGCCATCTTGTTCTGGTCGGGCGTCGGCATGATGTTCCTGATCGCCGCGGAAGAGCTGCTGACCCTGTTCCTGACCCTGGAGATGATGACCCTCTGCCTTTACCTGCTCACGTCCTTTGAGACAGGCCGCAGGCGCTCGGTCGAGGGGGGCCTGAAATACTTCATTTATGGATCGGTCTCGTCGGCGTTGTTCCTGTTCGGCCTGAGCCTGATCTACGGCCTGACTGGAACGACCCGGCTGGACGCGATCCGGACCTCGCTCTTCGCCGCGGGCGGCCCTCTGGCCGGTGGGCTGGAAGGCAACGTGGTCGGGGCGACGGCCGTCTTGCTCGTCCTGGTCGGCTTCGGCTTCAAAATCTCGGCCGTGCCCTTCCATCAGTGGGCGCCCGACGCCTATGAAGGGGCCCCGGCGCCGGTGACGGCCTGGATCGCCACAGGGTCGAAAGTGGCCAGCTTCGTCGCCTTGATGAAAGTCCTGGTCTCGGCCCTCGGCCCCTGGGCACAAGGGCCGGACCACCTGACCAGTCCGGGCTGGGTCGGGATCGTCGCCCTGCTCGCAGGCGTGACGATGACCTTCGGCAACGTCGCCGCCCTGGCTCAGCGCAACTTCAAACGAATGCTCGCCTACTCCTCGATCGCCCACGCCGGCTACATGCTCGTGGGCGTCCTGGCGGCCTCGATCTCCCTGAATCGAGGGGAGGCCGCCGGGTCGGTCTTGTTCTACCTGGTCATCTACAGCTTTACCACCGTCGGCGCCTTCGCCGTGGCAGCCTGGCTGGCGCGTGACACCGACCGCGACGAGATCGACGACCTCAATGGCCTCGGTTTCCGATCTCCGGGCCTGGCCGTCTGTATCGCCCTCATCTTGCTTTCCTTGATCGGCATGCCGCCGTTCGCCGGGTTCTTTGGCAAGCTCTATATGTTCATGGAAGCGCTGCGCACCGACGAAGCGAACCGCGTGACCATGATCGGCTTGGTGGCGCTTGGTTTCATCAACAGCCTGATCTCGGC
>JBDTIR010000568.1:0-3993 GCA_039936275.1 Isosphaeraceae bacterium
GATTCAGACCAAGGGCCGCGCCGGTCTGCCCCCAGGCAAATATCTCGTCGTCGTCACCAAGGAGCACAACCCCGGTCTCGCCAACGCGGAACAATTCCAGATGGTCGACGAGGCGGGCAACCCGATCGGTGAGGATCTCGAAATGGCCCGCCTCTCCGTTGGAGACCAAACCCAGGCGAACAGCAAAGCCCCGAAGACTAAGGTTGAAGAAACCTTCGAGCGGGAAGTCCCCCCCGGAGGCACGACCTTCGACTTCGATCTCAAGGCGACCGCCGCCGAGGTCAAGGTCCTTCGCGGGAACTGATCCGACTCGTTGACTGTATCAACATTGACGCCCATTCATCATCTACAAATAAGACGATGAATGGGCGCTCCTTTTTCTATCAATGACGTTCACGAATCGGTTCCTGGCGTCGGTCGCGCCGTGACCCTTTGGCCCGGGAAGGGCAAGGTCCCACTCCGTTACAGTGTCTTGAGATACTCGATCACGTCCCGCCGTTCCCCGTCACTGAGCTTGTCGCCGAACGTATGCCCACCGTTGTCCAGGCCCCAGCGCTTGGTATCAAAGTAGAAGCCTGCTTCATAGGGTGACGTCTTGCGGTCGGGCCGCTCGGTGAACGTCTCGAACCTCCAGCCGACGTTCTCCTGGTCGTAATGCTCGAAATCCGTCGTCCGGGGACGTAGGTATCGGGCGGGTCGCTCCTTGGATTTGAGCATATGATAGAGCGTGGGCACCGAGCCGTTGTGGAGGTACGGGGCGGTGGCCCAGACCCCGTCAAGCGGGGGGGCCTGATAGCCGATCAATTCTTCGTCAGCCGGGTAGCCTTCGGCCAGCCAGGTGGTGTTGTAGTGGGCGATGAACCGGGGTTTGAGCCCTTGGGCGCGGGCCGGATCAGTGCCGACGACGTCGAGGGGAACGACCTTGTTGGGATAAGCCCCGTCGGGTCCATAGGTGCCGTGGCAGCGGGCGCAGGTCTCCTTGAAGACGCTCAGACCGCGATCGGCGCGCTCTTGGTCGATCGGGAACGGATACTTGGGGGCCTTGATGGTTTTGATGAAGGCGTCGATATCCGTGTAGGCCGGTTCCAGGTCTTTGAGCTGCGCCAGGGTCAGGTCTCCCAGAAGGAACTGCATGTTGGAGCGCGCCGAGCGGGCGTCGGTGCGGCCGTCGTAATACTTGGTCGATTTCTTGCTCATGATCCACCAGGCCGGTGTATCCATGTTGGGCAGGCGAGCACCGGTCAAGAGCGGAAACCTGCGGAACGAGAGATCGGCGTTGCGCAGGCTGAGCAGTGAGACGGCGATCTGCCCGGCGTCATTCATACCTCGGGCGTCGTTGGGAATGAAGAGGTTCGGCAAGGGGATTCGCCCGCTGGCTCGGGTCAGGTCGAGCAAGAGCGCGTGCAGGTCGATCTGCGAGTTGCCCAGACCCACATACCCTTGACCGCCGATCGAGCCGCCGTGGCAGACCAGGCAGTCAAGCTGGATGCCGACCTTCGCCCCGTTCTGCGAGGTCGCTCGCCGCAGGCCCATCGGCAGGCCGTCGTTGGGGAACGGGGCCGGGTTCAAACCATAGCGCTGGCCGAAGGCGGCGGCGTATCCGTCGGGGTCCTGAACGGGGTCCGGTCCTTTGGGGTCCCAGTAGGCGCCGGCCTTGGTATAGGCATCCAGGGGCCATGCGGGCGGCAGGAAGCTGTTCGTGGTCAAGGCCAGCCGCCCGCGCTCGGCGGCCTCGGGGTCAACGGGAGGAACCTCGGCCCGAACCGAAAGACCAAAGACCAGGGCCCCGATCCCGATGAACACCCCCCACGCTCTTCGTCTCGACCTCATGACGCTTGCCCTCAAAGTTGGCCTTTGGAATCCGCCGAGTCGGCCTTTTTTTAGTATAGGCATGTCCTCGGCGGACAGCGAGATTCCAACAGAAAGGCAATCGGGTCGCGTCAAGGTTTCCGAAGCTCCTGGACCTTGGAATTGTCGAGCTGGTCCGGGATGCTCAACGGCTTGATCCGGATGTTGCGGAACTGAACCAGACTGGGCGTGACAACGTACTTGCCGCCCTTGAAGCTGCCGTGGTGCTGAAGGCAGATCGGCCCGGTCAGGGGAATCCCGGGAAGTTGGGCGTGCTCGATCACGGTCACACCATTGAGAACGACCGTCAGACGGTCCCCTTTGAGGGTGATCTCGAAACTGTTCCACTCGCCGACCGGCTTATCGGCCTGATGCCTGGGCGTGACCCCCGCGCGGACTTCGGGCGACATACTCTTATCCATCCGATAGCCGTAGACCTCGCCCGAACCAATCGGCCAGCACCAGATATTCACCTGGCTCTTGCCCTTGACGTCGCGGAGGTAGACGCCCGAGTCGGCGTCTGGCAAGACAAGCTTCAAGTCCTTGCCGTCGATCCCCCTGGCGTGGGTACCGTCTGGCAAGATGTAGGCGATCCCTCGGTTCTTGAACGAGGCCTCCTTGAGCCGCCAATCCAACTTGAGTACGAAATCGCCATATGTCCCATTGGAAATCAAATTCATGTCTCCATCAGGAGCGCGCTTGACGTCGCAGTCAATAACTCCCTGGCCGTCCACCTCGACGATCTTCCACTCGTTGCGGTCCCCTTCGGGGACTTTCCACTGAGACAGGTCCTTGCCGTTGAAGAGGGACAGAAAGCCGTCGTCGGGCGTGGATTCGGGGGCCGCGCCAGCGAGGGCGGCCAGAGTCAATGCGGCCAATGCTTGGCGAATTCGGGTACGAACCATCGTCGTCAACTCCCAAGAACTTGATGGAAAAACATCGGGAACCAAGGGAACGCCAACGCTAACCGGCCCCTTGGGGAGCGTCAACGGCCAGGCCTGAAACCGCTTGGTGTTTTTGGTTTTGCGGGCTTTACGGATTGGGCAACCTGAAAATTTGGACTCTTGAACGCAGGTCCATCGACATGGGGGCTGGTTCGTTGTAAAATCCAGGGAATTGCGATCGTGGAAGCGGCTGCGAACCAAAAGAAGCGGGCCGATCTTCTGGCCCCTGACCATCGAACCTGTCTGGGAGAGCGAGCGATGGGACCCGCCGAAATCGTCGCGAGCCTGAAGGAACTTTGCGAAGCAGAAGGCCCGCAGATCACGACCGATCAGGTCGTGGACTGGATCGAGGAGCACGGCGGCTACGGCACCGACGCCGACTTGATCGCTTTTGCCAAGAAAATGAAAGCGCGTCAATATGCGCGCCTGCTTTCCTATGACGACGAAGAGACCGGCCTGCGGGTCAAACGGCTCTGGAGCTTTCGAGACCCGGCGACCGGCGAGCGCTGCTATCACGACATCGCCCAGTTGCCCCCTGAGCGTCGCCAGCGCCTGATCCAGCAATACGCCCACTTCGTCGAGCAGCTCCGGTCGGTCCGCCGCGCCATGGCTGACTACTTCGCCGGTCAGGAGTTCTTCCCCTTCTACGCAGAGGCCGACCTGGGTCAAGAGGCTGAGACGCGCTGATCTCGGCCCCCTTTCGGTTGTCGCGGCCCGGCCCTTTGTTCCTTGGTCCGTTCGATCGCGAACCGGCGCTTGCGTCAATCGTTGGCCTTGGAATGGCCCTTGCGCGACGCCCGACCCCTTGACCGCGTCCGAGGCGACCTTGAACAATAGGGGGGACCGTTCCGACGGGTTTCCATCTTGCTTCTTCTTTTGATTTGAAGGATCGCGTCGAACATGCCTGCTTCCGCCGAACCTCGGACCGCCATCGGCCCTTTCCCCGACGCGCTCGGCCGCTTCGGGGCTTTCGGGGGCCGGTTCGTGCCGGAAACCCTGATGGACGCCCTCAACCAGCTCACCGACGCCTACAATGAGGCCATCGCCGACCCTGCCTTTACGGCCAAACTCAATGACTATCTGACCAACTACGTCGGCCGACCCTCCCCCTTGTTCTTTGCCGAACGGCTCAGTGCCCTGGCCGGCGGCGCAGACATTTACCTCAAGCGGGAAGACCTCAACCACACCGGCGCCCACAAGA
>JBDTIR010000569.1:0-1849 GCA_039936275.1 Isosphaeraceae bacterium
GACGCGCCGGGAACCCGTTTTGGAGTATCTCGCAATGAGCAACTTGACCGGCCACTCCCGGATCACGGCGAAGGCCGTTGAGGAATTGATCCTTGAGGAGGCGAAAAATCCGCTTTTGAAGAACCTTGACGCGGCGGACCTTCCCACGTCGGTCGTGATGCGCGACCTCCGCGACCTGAGCGGCGGGCACTGGGCCGACTATGGGCAAAAGCATCATTTTATGCGTAAGTTTGACGGTCAGAGCCCGTTCGAGGCGTATCAGGACGCCGTGGAGTGGATCAAGTCCAACGCCCTGGACGCCTCGGCGCGGCTTGCCAGGCGGATCCGCCGCTACAACGTGCAAAAAGGTGCGACGTCGACCATCAAGGACGCACGCGGCCGGAGCGTGCTTGGCGGTACCACGGTCCAGACGCTCGAGGGGCCCCAAACGCTTGACCGCCCCGACTGGCAGCACTTTGGCAACGCGGTTCACGCCCTGCAAGACTCCTTCTCCAAGGGGCACGTCACTCGTGAGGATTCCTCCCGGCATCCCTATACACCCGGGGCGATTGCTCATATCAAACGCTATGCAGGCGACGAGAAGCAGGGGCACGCTCACGCGGACGAAGGTTGGTGGGAAGGTAAAGGGCGCAACGGCTATTTCTCTCGCGATGGACGGTTCGCCGTCAACGCAACCAAGAGCTTGATCCGGATCGTGTTCAGAACCGCGACCGCCTCGAACGGTCAAGGGGCCAGCGACCTGTCTGGCTGGAGCACGTTTCAAGGCGTCTGGCTCAAGGCGTCTTCTCGGCTCAGCCGCCAGCGCGATCAGGTCTTTGACCTCATCGACCGCTACTACAAAGGGGCACGCATCGGCGCGAACAACCTCAAGACTATCTCCATGGACGAGGAAGGGCTGGCCAACGCCTTGATTCGCGAGGCTGGCACCGACTCCAACCTGACGCTCCACGTCTTCGAACGGCTCGACGAACATTACAACTCCGACGCCGACGACGTCGCCGAACTCTATGTCAAGGGCGTCCGCGCCCGGGGCGGGGCCGTCCTCGACGCCTTGAAATCGAACCCGAAGTTGATTCAACGACTCATCAAGGTCATGGACGAAGGCTGGACCAGCGGCGGAGAGCAAGAATGTATCAAATTCTTGAGGGGACTGAATAAATAAATCATTATGATCAATCATATTTAATATTTCTTATCGATCACGAAATTTAAGATCAGCGTCGGCCGCGCCGGGCGACTGGACCCGGGGGATACCACGACGGCGCAGCCAATGCTTGGGCCTGGCCGATCACGAACGCGGAGCGCGAGAGCTGGATTTTCACCCCCGCAGAGCCGATCGGCGTGGGCAAGGTTGTCCGGCCGCCGACGCCTCGTCTTGGTCGGGTCAGCCGCCCTGAAAGCACGCTTTGTCCGGGCGAGGGGCCTAGCAGCCGCAACCGTTGGACACTGCCGTCACCCCTTTGGAACAGGTCGATCAGGCCGCCGCGCGCGAGCTGAACCGAGATCAGGTTTCCCACGGGATCAGCGTACTGGAGGCGGGTCCCCAGGCCGACGAACCCTTGATACGTTCCGCCGGCCACGCCGATTCCCCCGGCGTCCAGCAGGTTGCCGGCCAGGTCGGTCAGGCCAAGGCCCCGAGAGCCTGGACTGACCCCCGGATTGAGGATGATCCGGTGCATCATGTTCAAGGGCAAGGGCGATGCGGGCAGCAGGAAGAGCCGGAAGGTCGCCGGATCATAGCCCGCGATCGCGATTGCGACGTGACCGTCATCGACCGTGTTGAACCGGCCGTCCGCGCCTGCCGAGGTGATCTCGGGCGCATAACTCCCGAAGGCTACGGCCCTCGCCG
>JBDTIR010000570.1:0-2290 GCA_039936275.1 Isosphaeraceae bacterium
CGGCGCGGTCGGCCTGGTCGTTGATCTGGGCGCGGATCATGAATTGGCAGTAATCAAGCCGAGCGGCGGCGTCGGCGACCTGTTCGAGCAGCCAGCTTTGACGATCGTTGTCGGGATGGTAGGCGTCAATCAGCATGCGATTGTGTTTGGCGACGGCGTCGACCAGATGGGGCGGAACCAGGCCATGCTCGCTGCGCATGCCGTGGGTAAGTGAGTTCATCCGGGAGGCCAGCTTGCCGGCTTCGGTGTTCGGTCCAGTGGATTTTTGGGCGTTGCGCTGGTTGGCCAGACGTCGGGCTTCGGTGCAAGACATGGGGGTGATGCTCCATTGTTTGGGAACGATTTTTGAGACGACAACCAACACCATCGCCAAGGGGGAGCGACGATTCCTTTTCTTTCTGAAATAATTCCAGAACGGGTCTGGAATGGCGGATTCGAGGTTTTGTAGGAGGAGTGAAGCAGACGGGCTTTGAGTCAGAAGCAATCCAGGAAGGTCGTTTGGAGAGTGGGTCGAGTCGTCGAGGCCCACCCTCCATCCGGGACGACCGACAACGATGAGATCGCGGCCGGGACGGACGACTGCCATTCAGGATTTTGGACTTTGCAATTCTCTTGAAAGGTTGTTTGAAGCCCTCGCCAGGGGTAGACTAAGGAGGAGACCCCTGTTGAGGTTGAGCCGGCGCGTCGCGGCTCAACGAGGCGACGTACTCGCACGATCAAAACAACGTCAACGAAGGTCCGCCCATTATGCCGCCGATCCGCCTGAACCGCCGTCGCTTCCTTGGCTGCTCGGCTGCCGCCGGCCTGGTCCTGGCCCAGGGTCAAGGGCAGGCGGACGACGCGATCACGATTCGGATCGGACTGATCGGCGTCGGCAATCGGGGGACGACTCTGCTGCGGACCTTGCTTGATCTGCCAGGGGTCGAGGTCGTCGCCCTTGCCGACACTGAGCCCAGGCATCGCCTTCGGGCTCAGGGGATCGCCGAGAAAGCCCGAGGGGTTCGGCCCGAAGCTCTGGACCGGATCGAACCGTTGCTCAGCAGGCAGGACGTCGATGGCGTGGTCGTCGCCTTGCCTTGCGATCTGCACGCCTCAGTCAATCGCGACGTCCTGCGGGCGGGCAAGCACCTGTACGCCGAGAAACCGCTCGCCTTGACGCTCGACGAGTGCGACCTGATGCTGGCCGAAGCGGCGAGGGTTCCCGACCGAGTCGTTCACGTCGGGTTTCAGCGCCGGTCGAACCCGCGCTATCGTGACGGGGTTGAACTACTCAAGCGCGGCGACCTGGGCGATCTGATCGAAGGCCGAGCGTCCTGGATCAGTAGCAACGGTCCGGTTGATGGTCATCAGGGCTGGCTGGGACGCCGGGCACGCTCAGGCGACTGGATGGTCGAGCAGGGGGTCCACGTCTGGGACCTCTTCCACTGGATCATGGGTGGCCCGCCTGCCAGTGCGATCGGCCACGGCCGACGCGACCTGTTCACGGAACTGCAACCAGGGCGCGACGTGACCGATTATTATTCGGTCCAGCTCACCTGGCCGAACGGGTTTCATGCCTCGCTGGTCCATAGTTGGGCCGACCCTGCCGACGACGCCTTTACCGGGGTCTCGCAACGAATCGTCGGGACGGCGGGAGGGCTTGATTTCGGCACCGGCGGCGTCACCTTCCGCGATCGTGGCCGCTCCAGGCTCTCGATTCATCCGGGGAATCTGCCCGATACCCGGCATGCGATGCTCGCCTTCCTCACCGCGATTCGCGCCGGTACGCCGACGGCTTCGCCAGTGTCCCTTGCCGAAGCGCGCGACGCCACCTTGACCGGCTTGCTTGTCCGCAAGGCAGTTGATGAACGCAGGCTCGTTTCGCTTGAGGAAATCTTGGCCGAAGCCCGCGCGAGTTGACGGAGAATCGGCTGAACCCGGAGAAATAGAGTGCGGCCCGGCACTCGACCTCGCCGATAAGATCGACAATCAACGGATCGAAGGACCTCGACGGACGCAAACGTCGGTCGAACGGTTGACTTTGGGCCATTCTGTTTTCAAAATCAAGGAGGAAAACGGATGACGATCGACGATTGCCACAAACATCTGGTCTCGATCCGCAGGAAACAAGGAACGCGCTGCCCGCTGATTCGGATTGATTACGGCGGGTCGATCTACCAGGGTCGCCTGTCTCGCGCCGATAGCGACCCTGAGCACCGCTCGCGAGAAGGCCAGACCGGGGGCGTCCTGGTCTTGCACGACCCCGGCCCCGGGCGCAGTCCCGAGACGGTTCTCCAGATCGCCAACATCC
>JBDTIR010000571.1:0-4437 GCA_039936275.1 Isosphaeraceae bacterium
CTGATGACGTTCCGCCGCCAGTTACCGAGGCGCCTCCGCTCGCGGAACTGCCTCTGACCGCCCCCAAGTTCTGACCCGTTTTTGTTCTTGGGAAGGCCCAACCTCCTTGGCCCCGGCGGATCGCGGACGCAACGCCGCGATCCGTCGGGGCCTTTTGCTCACATAATCGACCGGACGGAATTCTCAAAAAGAAGTCGGTGAGCCGTCCCGGCCGTAATCTCAAGATCCAAAGCGGCCGAGACGGCCGCCCTACACCAAAATTCAAGATCCTTTGTAGGGCGGCCGTCCCGGCCGCAAAACCCGGATGAATGTCGGTCTGTCCCCAAAGGCCCTACGGGGAAATTTTCATATGAACCACCAAGGATGGATCTGGCTCACAGTCCTGGCCCTGGCCGCCACGTCAGGCGTTGAGGTTGTTCGGGGTCAAGACGCCCCCGGTTCGATCGAGTTGGCCCCCGGTTCGATCGTCGAAGCCCCCGAGCTACCTGGATCGGCCAACGTCGGGCCGCCGCAGGTTGTCGAAGGCGGGCCCCAAGTCAGCCCTTTGCCGCCGCAGGTTCAAGTGGTGCGGTTTCAAGGGCCAGAGGGGGTCCAGGTGGACGTGCTCGGCCCGGCTCCAGAGCCCGTCCCGATCGGCGACGGCAAAGGGTTGTTGACCGTCGGCTTGCGGGTCGGCGTGGGCTATCGGCTCAGGCTGTCGAACCTGCCTAACCGCCCGGGGGTCGAGCTGTTCCTGGTCGTCGAGATCGTTGGCCACTTGCACAGACCGCCGGGAATCGACCCCGGCCGCTACCCGATCCGGATCATCTTCAGCGCTGAGGACCTGGCCGACTCTGTCGAGCGGACCAGGCTGGTGACCAAGGTCGTCTATCTGGAAGACCCGGACCAGGCGTTCCCCTTGGCCCTGCCCAAGGACGAGATCCCGACGGCGACGCTCACCCCGGCCGAGGAACCGTTGCGAGTGGCCGAGGCCCTGGGCCGGGTCATGGCGGTCGTGCGACTTGGCGGCAGGACGCCGACCCCCGAGGAAATGAACGGCGCTGAAACCCTCGGCTCCCTGGGCGGTCCTTGCCCGTTCTCTGGACCTGACGGCGGTCGTTGCAGGCTCCCTTGCGGTCCTGTGCGAGGCACGCCGCCGCCGACCGGCCGCCCCTGGCTGCCCAAAGACGAATTTCTCTGCGACGGCGGCGATCACGGCATGCCCTTGCACTTCGGCGGTGACGGCGGCCTGGCCGGGATTGACCCTCGCGACGCCGCGATCCAGTTCCGCAGGCCGACGATTGACCAGCTTCGCCCCAGATTCGACCAGCTCAAAGCCCAGCGCGACGCCGGAACCATCTCGGAGACGACCTACGAGAGCGAGGTCCGCCGTCTCGAACGCGCGACCACCGGGCCGAACCGCCCTCGGGTCTTGCCGACGAACCTGGTCTGCATCTACGCCCCCAGGTTCGCCGAGGTCCGCACCACGATTGGCCCCGACCAGAACCTGACCGTCCAGCCGCTCGTGGGCCTGGAGAACATCCAGCGCCAGCAGGCTCGAATTTTGCCGATCGGGCCGAACCGCCTGGTTCAGAACCAGGGGCCCGAGATGAATCGCCACCGCTCCAGGGCCTCTGGCCTGATCACCCAACAGCGTGCCGGGGCTCATGAAGAGATTCGCATCTTAAACAGTGCTGATACCGTAGTTCATCTCGCTGGCCATGTCTTGCCGGTCGGGCCGGAGGTAGCCAAGGGGCGTCAGAAGCCGGTCTTGATGCGTGACACGGTGAAACTCAACACGATCAAGACCGCCGAGTCGGCCGTGGTCACGGGGATTATCGAAGGGGCCGCCCAGCAGATCATGTCCTGGAAGCCGCAAGAGATCGCCGGGGTCGAGGTTCCTCCCAACCGTCCAGGCTTGGCGGTGATCAAGCGGGTCAACGTCAACGAGGCCGAACCCGGCGACGTCGTGACGTTCACGATCCAGTATCGCAACATGGGGAATACGCCGATCGCCTCGGTCTCGGTGATCGACAGCCTCTTGCCCAGGCTCCAGTACGTCCCCGGCAGCGCCCGAGGTCCGGCCGGCACGGTCTTCACCGCCGGTGAGAACCAGGCCGGTGCGCTCGAACTCCGCTGGGACCTCCCCGGCACGATCGCCCCGGGGGCCGAAGGTTCGGTCGAGTTCCAGACGACCATCCGCTGATCCTTTCTGAAATGTAGAGCAGCCGTCCCGAACGCAATCTCAAGATCCAAAGCGGCCGGGACGGCCGCCCTACACCAAATTCCAAAATCCATGTAGGGCGGCCGTCTCGGCCGCAATCCCCAAAATGTAGGGCGGCCGTCTCAGCCGCAATCCCCAAATGTAGGGCGGCTGTCCCGGCCGAAAGATCTGGGCGCATGGTTGAGGCTCACCCGGAAACAAATGAGCAGATCAACCTGTCGGGGCCATCGCATCGATCCGACCGCCGCGCAGCTCGTGAGTGAACAGGGCGTCGGAATCGAGACCTTCACGCGCCAGGTTGATCAGGTGTTCATGGTGGGTGAAGAAGAGAACCTGCGTCCGTTTTGAAAGCGCGGCCAAAGCGCGCAGCGCGGCCAGGGCGCGGGGGTCGTCGAAGTGGACCAGGATGTCATCGACGATGAAGGGGACCGGCGGGCTTGAATCCAGGTAGTGCTCAACACTAGCAAGCTTGAGCGCAAGATAGAGTTGATCGCATGTGCCGTCGCTCATCTCATTGACGCCGACGGACGCGCCGCCGTTGGCCCGGACGCCGACCAGGGCAGGCTCGTCACTTATGTTGACCGAGGTGCGCAAGCCGTCGAACCCGCCACAGGTCAAGTCGGCGAACAGGCCACCGGCGCGGCGAAGGACGGGCCCCTGGTTCTGTTCCGCGTAGCGGGCGACCGCGTCTCGGAGCACCGCGGAGGCCAGGCGGAGGCATGCGTAACGCTCAACCTTGGTTTCGATTCCGGCCAGCAGGTGATGCTTCTGGGCTAACGCCTTCTGGGCTTTCGCGTCTCGGGATTTCTCGTCCATGGCGTTGAGCTTCTGTCCTTCTTCGCCGATCTGTTGATCGAGTTTGCCTCGCCGTTCGACCAGGGCGGCGGTCTCCTCGCTCAGTTGGTCGATTTTCGAAGCGATCGTGTCAGGGTCGATCTGCTCGGCCTCGATCACGAACTTCTCGATGGTCAGGCCGCCGCTCAAAGCGCGCAACCGTCCTTGGACCGCATCGAGTTCGGCCTCGTACTTCCGTCGCTGGCGGGATCGTTCCTCGATGTCGGGCAACTCGGCCGCAGTCTCGCAGCCGGCTTCCCGGCGGAGAGTGTCTAGCTGTTCGGTCTGAGTCGCGATCGTGGCTCGGGCTTCCTTACCCAGTTCATTCTGTCGGGTGCGTTGCTTCTCTAGTCCGTCGCGTCGGGTCTGTTCCTGGCGAGCGGCGTCGAGTCTCCCTTGAAGCGCCTTGATGGCTAGCACCGTGTCCAGATCAGCAAGTTCAGGGGCGATCCGGCAGGTCAGGGATCGCACGTCGTCGGCAAGCTGGGCGTGGTCTCGATCAAAGGCGTCGATCTCCTGGCGAAGACTGTTTGCCTTGTCGAGGTCCTTGGAGAGGTCCTTGAGTTGGTCGACGACCGCGCGGGCTTCGTCTACGGTGGTTTCCCTGGAAAGTCCCAGGGGGGCCAGAAGTTTCGCCCAGCCGTCTTTCCATTTGTTATGGGCGTCTCGGGCCTTCTCGTCCTCAATCCTGGCATGCTCCAGCGCGGAGCGGGCTTCGTCCCGCCGTCGCTCTTTTGTCTGGCGAGTATTGACGGCCTCGGTCATCTGGCTGATGACCTGTTGAGCGCGGCGCAAGAGGTCGGGCAGTGGTTCCTTTGGCTGGGCCGCAGGTTCGCCCAGGCGTTTGAGCGCGACGCCCAAGGCGTCAAGATGGGCGTCGGTCTGCTGGATCAGGTCGTCGAAGTGTTCTCGGAGGTCGCGGACCTGGCTGGCCTTGGCGGCGACCTGGGATTGTTCGGTGATCCAGGCGAGCATCTCGCGAGGAGAACGAGGGTCAATCCCCAGAGGGCGCCACTCGCCGACCCAGCGTTCCTGGACGGCTTGACGATGGGCGTCGGCGGCGAGCCGTTCCGGCCGCAAGGTTGCCAGTCGGTGTTCGGTCCCTTGACGTTCGGCTTGCCAACGGGTCCGTTCGGCAACGATCAAGGCGTCGCGCAAGAGGCGGTCGGCCAGTGAATCGGCCTGTTCGATCGCCTGCTCGAACGTGTGGGCAAGGTCGGCGGCGTTACCTTGAGGTCTGTTGAAGTCGGCCAAGGTTTCGGGCTCGGACTGGCCGTCTTGCCAGAGGTTTCGGAGCCTTTGCCAGGCATGATCGCGTTGGCGACGGGCCCCGGCCAGGTCGTCCTCGGTTGGCAAGGCTCGTTCCATGCGTTGTTGTTCGAGCTTCAGGTCGAGGTCGC